>NZ_JBHYFM010000010.1:0-100092 GCF_051859525.1 Roseinatronobacter sp.
CCATGAGATTATCGGCTTGGACAGTGGAACGGGTGCTGCCTTTGTGCGCATCAGCTTTGACGAATTGCCGGTTGAATTACGCCTGAACGGCGAACCACTCGGGGATGAAAATATCGAGTTTCTGGCCGCGCGCATTGTTTCCGGCGGGCAGACATATGATGTCTTGTTGATTGATGATTTCGGCAATGACCGCCAGCATTATCTTCAGCTTGCCGGTCCCCCCTTGCCGGACGGAACAAACCCTGCCGCAGTGGCCAGTTTCTGGGCGAATTTCGACAGCGCAGGCCCCATCACGGACGGCCCTGCCGCCGCGGGCACACCGATCCTGCTGTCGACCATTCCGGGCGCTGTCACTGTGGTCGATGACGGGTCTGTGACGCCTGATCCGGATTTGGTGGCGGTCACCCTGGCCGGCTATCAGGCGGGTTACAATACCGTAACATCCCCGGATGATCCTGTGTCGCTGGCCGCCGCAGAGATGACGATTTTTGCGCCTGAGGGCGGCGTCTTTTCATACACCGAAATCGGCCCGATGCCCGATGACCATGACGGGGTTCAAGTGGAATTGTCATCGCCCGGACCGTTCTTCGTGCAGGTGCCCGGTCTGGACAACCCGCTGTCCTTGCTGACGCAGATTGTCCGGCTGACAGACAATAACGGTGTCACCTATGACATCCTTGAATTCATCAATCCGACCGGCCAGTCCACCAATCTGGATTTCTTCTTCCAGATCGGCGGTCCGCAACTGTCCTTTGCCAATCTGGCCGAATTCAACGCGTTTCGGGCAACCATAGTCAGTGCAGGTTCTATCCCGCAGGGTGATCCACTGGGTCCGGATACGCCGATTGCGCTTGCCGGTCTGGGAACACCGCCTGCGGGCACGACAGATCCGGTAACGGGCACCGGCGATCCGGCAGTTATCAGTTTCAACGGGTTCCGGATTGATGAGGATCAGAACGAAAATATCATAGGCTATGCAAATGTCGAACTGGCCATAGCCTTGCCTGTTGATGATGCTGTGTATTCTTATCAGATCATGCCCGGCGAATATGAGGACGACCCCGGCTATGTGGATATTTTCGGGCCAATGCCGTATGCGGTCCTGATTGACGGTGTCGCAGCGCCTGATAACTATCAATTCACATTCGAGCGGATCACAGTAGACGGCGTGTCCTATGATCTGATGGTCCTGAACGAAACGGAGAATGACGGGACCGTATTTGTCTTCCAGATTGATGGCGCAACGCCGCTGCCTTTTGCCACGTTGCAAGATATTCAGGAATTTGTGGACAAGGTCGAGCAGCAGAACGGGTTTGGTTACATCCCGCAGGGCAGCCCCTTTGCCGAAGGGGCGGATTTCACCTTCCTTAACAGCCCCTATGCCACATCAAATACTGATCCGGCCTTGATTGTCGGGGGGGATACATATGTCGGGCCGCCGGGATGGGGCGTTGGCGATGGCGCGGGCACTGCGGGCGGCGTGACAATCGTGAACGGCGCGCAGGAAACGCTGGTTGCCAGTGGCAGCGGCGCAGGGCCGTTCCTGAATGTTGGTCGCGGCGCAGATGCGTTTGGCACGCTGACAGTGGCGGGCGAAGGCAGCAGCGCAGCGCTTGTTGCGGGTGGCGGTACGCAGGACCCGAACTGGGGCGCAACAATCAGCATCGGGCGGGATGGTGGCGTAGGTAGCCTGCAAGTTCTGGACGGCGGCAGTTTCAGTATTTCCGACCCTGTGGGCACCAGTGCGGGTGCGACATATGACGGCGAGGAGTTATTGTGGGTCGGGCGCGGGCAAGATGCGTTTGGCCTTGTCAATATCGATGGTGGCAGTTTCGTGCATTCGGGCACCGGCACAATCGCGGCCTATGGCCGTCAGGGCGGTGACGGGGTTCTGAATGTGGCCAATGGGGGAACCTACCGCCAGCAAACCACATCGGAGAATGATTTTACGCTTTTGTCGATTGGCCGCGATGGCGGTGTGGGGAAGGCGTATATAGCTTACGGGCGGGTAACAGTTCAGGCGGGCGACAATGACAATGGCTTCGTCGATATCGGTGGCAATAGTGGCGATCTGTTCGACATTGGCGGCGGTGTTTACATCACGGGCGATGGAAGCAACACGCAGGGCCTGATGATTACCGGCGGTGCGAACAGCCCGTTTGTTGGAATGAGCCTTGGGCGAAACGGCACTGCCGAGGCCGAGATTTACGGCGGCTATCTGGGTGTTCTGAACCGTGGCGTGACGTATGATGATGACGCGAACTTCGTTGACCTACAGGGGTATGGCGGTGATGCCGAAATGTCTGTGGGGCGCGATGGGGGCTATGCCCAGATTTGGGCGGAAGATCAGTCCGAGATTTTCGTGTCGGGAAGTAGCTCTGCCCGCATGTTCATCGGCGCAGGCGCGGGCAGCCAGGGCGAGGTGTTCCTGTCCGGATCACAGTTAAATGTGTTTTCGTGGGATGGCGTTGCGGGCCTTGAGATAGGCACATGGGACGGTGGAACCGGACTGCTGCGGCTGGAAGACGGGTCCGAGGCCGATATCTGGGCCGGATACGATGCATATGTGAATGTCGGGCGCGGCGCGGGCAATACCGGCACGCTGCAATTGCAGGACAGTGATCTGTTCATCAGTGCCGAAGACGACTTTGCCACACTGCATGTCGGCCGCAATGGTGGCACGGGTCATGTGCAAATCGATGATGGTTTGCTGGCGATTATCGCCCATAACGAAGCCGAGGCTTATGCGGTGCTAGGCCGCGAGGGCGGCACCGGCAGCATGACAATTTCGGGCCAGTATGGCGCTGATCCCGACAATGTGCATGGATTTGTCCTGATCGGCGGCGCTGACAGCCCGTATGTCACTATGGATATCGGGCGCGGGACGGACGGGACCGGCACCGTGAATGTCAGCGGCGCGATATTCGGGGCCATTAACCATGGCGTGCGCTACCTGCGGGACGCAGACCCGGTTGACCTTGACGGGGATGGCGGGCGTGCCGCAATTCGCATCGGGTTTGAAGGGGGCACAGGTGTTGTAAATGCCGATGATGGCAGCCGCCTCTTTGTCGAAGGCGGCAGCGACGGCGCGGCCTTGCTGGTTGGCGAAATGGGTGGCACAGGCGAAGTCACCCTGACCGGCGGTGATTTGCTGGTGGAAGGCGCGGAAAGCCATGCCTTCCTCGGGATTGGTCGCAATGGCGGCACTGGTGATATGACGCTTGCGTCCGGCGTGACGGGGCGTGTGGCCTTGCTGAACGCGTCCGAAGGCTATGGCGAGGCCAGCATTTCGGTTGGTGATCAAGGTGAGGCTCAAGGCGGCGCAGGCACCGGCACCCTGACGGTTGAGGGGATGCAAACCGGTCTGCATGTCGAAAGCGCGAAATATGCCAACCTGTATCTGGGCGGCGGAGAGGGCGGCGCAGGCACGGGCACCCTGACCGTGCGTGACGGCGCGACACTATCCTTTGACAGTGTCGAGCATCAGCAACTGAACATCGGCATGAACGGTGGCACCGGCACCCTGCTGGTCGAAACGGGAGGTGAGTTTTCGGCAGTCGTGACGGGCGCAGGGTTTGACAGCTTCATGCTGATCGGCACCCAAGGCGGCACCGGTGATGTGACTGTTGATGGTGGAACACTGGGCATTGCTGCGGAAGGTGGCAATGCAGGTATCCGCGTCGGTACGCGCTGGACCCATACTGATGACAACACGGGCACCGGCAGTCTGATCCTTGAGAATGGCGCAGAGGCCGTGATTGAAGGGGCGCTTAGCAGCAGCCTTTGGGTTGGCGGGCTGGAGGGGGGTAACGGTACAGCCACCATCCGCAACGGCGCGGAACTGACCCTTGCGGGGGACGAGCGCAATATGGTCATGGTCGGCGGTGTCTTCGGCAGCGTTGATGCATCCGGCGGTGAAGGGGACCTGACCGTGACCGGCGCAGGGTCTGCGATAGACGGCGCAAACCGCCTGCTTGTGGGCTACAATAGCGGTACTGGCACCATGACCATCGATGATGGCGCGGTGGTCGAACTGGTTGGCGCGGCAGCGGTGACGGATACGTTTGTGGGTATTGGCATTCCCGCCGATACCGGCAATGGCGGCACCGGCAGCGTGTTCGTCGAGGGAGCTGGCAGCGTGCTAAGCCTGCGCGGCACCGATGCCGAAATGTCCGTGGGCGAAGGGACCGGCAGCACCGGCGCGCTGTCACTGTCAGCGGGCGCGCAGGTTCATCTGGAAGCCGGTGTTGGCGGAGCGGTGGGCGACACAGGTGCCTTGCTGGTCATTGGCAACAATGGCGGCAGCGGGCAGGTGACAGTCCATGGTCAGGACACCCAATTGTCGGTGACACATGGCAATGCGGGGCAGGATGGCGGCGCGATCCGCGTGGGCGCAACGGGCCTGCTGCATGTGGCAAATGGCGCAACTGTTCTGGCCAATGCCGTTGAAATTGGCGGGGCAATGGCAACGCTGGGCGTGCTGAATCTTGAATATGGCACTGTGACCACGCCGGGCAGCACCAGTGTGTTCGAAAATGGCTGGATGGGTGGCAACGGCACCATCAACGGCGACCTGAATGTCAGTGCTGGGGCGTTCCACGTTGGCGACATGTATGATGCCGAAACCGGCACTGTCATGCAGGGCGAAGGGGTGATCACTGTCAATGGCAGTGCCGATTTCGGGGCGTCACTGGCAGCGTTTGAGTTCGGTCATGGCCATTCGGACTTGTTGACAGTGTCCGGCGCGCTGAATTTTGACGGAACCACGATCAATGTGGACTATCTGGGCTTCACCGATCTGGCACAAAGCGGCGTGGAAACCATGCTTGCGCAGGCGGGCGGCGGGATCACCCTGAACGGGGTCAGTCTGACCAGTTCCATTGACGGGCTTGCTGGTGCTGATCCGGCATTGGAATTGCGCGCCGGTGGCACGGAATTGTGGTTCATCTCGGGGGCGGAACTGCCACCACAGACGGGACAGGCCCTGACCTTGACGCAAGTGGCGCAATCCGGCACGACCATCACCTATGCCATCAGTATTGATCCGGCGCTGGTTGCTGGCGGGGTGTTGCAGGATCTGGACCTGACGCTGAATTTCGACAGCGACCTGATCGGCTATGTGCCGGACAGCATTTCGGGTGGGTTTACGGCCACACCAGGGTCATTGGTGATTTCGGGCAGTGATTTGAACATCAATGATCTGGGCCAGCCGATCGCGACGTTCGAAATGCAACTGACCAGCATTGCAGGGGCGCGCGATGTCAGCTTTGACCTAAGCGGCGTCAGCGTGAATGGAATCGCGATGGAGGATCAGACCGGCGAAGACGCATTCGATTTCGCTTATGATCCGGCCTTCTACACCCTGGCTGGTCTGGTCGAACTGCGCGATGTGCGCGCCACACCGTCCAGCGCGGAGGATACGGTGGTCACCTTCACCGAAACGGGCGGGACGCAGCACCAGACAACACTTGGCGCAGATGGCGCATTCAGCTTCTTGCTGGAAGCGGGCACAACGGGCGATCTGTCGCTGGTGCGTGACTATAACGCCGCACCAACAGGGCCGGACAAGGCACTGGGCATTCAGGATGTGCTAAGCCTGTTCCGGATGGTTGTCGGCGTGCCGGGCCTAAGTGTCGATGACACTGACATCATTGCGGGTGATTTCAACGATGACGGTGTGGTGAATATTCAGGACGTTCTGGCGCTGTTCCGGCATGTTGTCGGCGTGCCTAATGCGCGGGATGCCGAATTCATCTTTGTTGATCAGGATAATCTGCCAAGCGCCAGCCTTGGCAATGTGCCCGATCGTCCCGAAAGTTTCGAAATCGGCGCGATGACAGGGGATGTGGATATGTCCTTCCTTGGCATTCTGTCAGGCGATTTGCAGAACCACCTGTAACGCTGCATGATGTGCAAGGGCGGCGGATGATCCCGCCGCCCTAGGCACAAGCGCCGTTTGCTTGATCCCCCAATGGGAGGGCGCTTTGCTATCCAGAAATTCTTGCGGTGCTTGTGCACAGCGGCACAGGACGCCAGCCAGCGCACATGCGGCTATTCCCGCAAGGCGCGATCCTTGACGCGGATGACTGGCTGGGTCAGGTATTCCAGCACGGTTTTCTGCCCCGCCAGAATGTCCACTTCGGCCACCATTCCCGGAATGATTTCCAAGGCCGCGCCATCGGCGTCCAGAATGTTGGTCTGGGTGCGCACATGCACGATAAACACCTGTTCATCGCGGTCCGGGCGGGTTACGGCATCGGCCCCGATACGGGTGATTTCCCCGTCAATGCCGCCATAGCGTGAAAAGTCATAGGCCGTAATCTTCACCTTGACCGGCTGGCCCGGATACAGAAACGCAATGTCAGACGGCCTGACATAGGCCTCGACCAGCAACGTGTCGTCAAGCGGCACGATTTCCAGCAGCGTTTCACCCGCCTGCGCAACGCCGCCTTGGGTCGTCAGCAAGATACGGTTGACAATGCCGCGCACCGGCGCGCGCAACTCGGACCGGGTGACGCGCTGGATCAGGGCAGGCAGACGCGGTTCCAGCTCGGCCAGTTCGGCCGTTGCAATCGACAATTCCGACAACGCGGCCGCGCGCACTTCGCTGCGGACCGACCGGATGCGGTCGTCAATTTCATCCAGACCGGAGCGCAGCCGGACCAGTGTTGCTGCCGCGCGAATCTCGCGCCCGCGCCATTCGGCCTCATTCCGGCGCAGGCCCAGAATTGTGGTTTCCGGCTCCACGCGGCGGTCTACAAGCGGCGCGATAATGGCGATTTCTTCGTCAATCAGGGACAAGGTGGTGCGTGCGGTTTCCTGATCGACAAGCCCTTCCTCGTATTCCTGCCTGCGTTGCATGCGCTGGCGTTCCAGAACCTCTATGCGGTCGGACAATTCTTCACGGCGGGCCGTGAATAACGCCGCCTCGGACCGGACAACGGATGGTGTGCGCTGCACAAGTTCTGGCGGAAATTCCAGATCATGGCCGTCAATTTCCGCTTGCAGGCGCGCAATCCGCGCCATCAGCCCGAAGGCGCGTTGCTGTTCCTGATCCAGCTGGCTGGTCAGCAGGGTGCGGTCCAGTTCCATCAGGCTGTCACCTGCCTGCACAAGATCCCCTTCGGCCACATGCAGGGCTTGCAAAACGCCCTGTTCTGCGGCCTGAATGACCTGAACCTGCTGCGTTGGCACGATGCGCCCGTCAGCGCGCGTGACATCATCCAGTTCGGTCAGGGCGGCCCATGCAACGGCCACAATGAGGAATACCAGAATTAACAGCAGCAAAAGCGACCCGCGCAGGGTTTCGCGCCCGCGCATTTCCTGCGCCAGAGCTTCCAGATCGCGCGCTGTGTTGGCCATGTCTGCTACCCTTGCCTTGGGGCAGGGCGCACCAGAAGGCTTTTGTCGCCATCCAGCGCCACGCGCCCGTCCTCGATTACGATGACGCGGTCCACCAGATCCAGCAGGCTTGTGCGATGCGTGATGATCACAAGTGTGCGGCCCGCGGTTTCGTCCTTCAGGCGCTGCAACACCTGCGATTCATTCTGCACATCCATCGAACTGGTGGGTTCATCCATCAGCAGGATCGGGGGGCGGCCAACCAAGGCGCGTGCCAGTGATATGGCTTGCCGCTGTCCGCCCGACAGCCCTTCGCCGCGTTCAGCCAGCGGCAGGTCATAGCCCATGGGGTGTTTGGCGATGAAATCGTCAACACCCGCCGTGCGGGCCGCCGCCAAAACGGCTGCGTCACGCGGCCGGACCGCCCCGATTGCGATATTGTCGCGCACTGTGCCTGAAAACAGCCAAAGATCCTGTAGCACGGCCCCGATATTGCGCCGCAAATCGCCCGGGTCGATCTGGCGAATATCGGTTCCATCAATCAGCACCTTACCGGATTTCGGCTGGTACAGCCCCAGTATCAGGCGCGCGATCGTGCTTTTGCCCGACCCGATGCGCCCCAGAATGGCAACCCTTTCACCGGGTTCAATGGAAAATGACACACCGCGCAAGGTGTCCAGCTGCGCATCAGGATAGGCAAAGCTGACCTCATCAAACACGATCTTGCCGTCCAGCTTTGGCCGCGACAGCCAGTGCCGCCCCTCGGGGCGTTCACTCTCGGCATGCATAAGCCCGTTGATGGATTTATAGGATGTACGCGCCTGATTAAGCCGCGTCAGGGTTTGCGCAAGCTGTGCCAGGGGCGCCAATGTGCGGCCTGTCAGGATGACGGCGGCAATCATTGCCCCCATGCTGGTTTCCCCGCTTGAAATCAGGAAAACCCCGTAGAACACAATCATCACCTGCGCGCCCTGCTGGACAAAGGCGGTGGAATTCAGTGCAAACTGCGCCACTGCGCGGCTTTTCACGCCATGATCGGCTTGGCGTTCAATGGCATCTTCCCAGCGGGCACGCATCTGGCGTTGTGCGCCCACCGATTTGATGGTTTCCAGACCGGTTACCGTTTCGACCAGCACGGCCTGTTTTGATTGCCCTTCGGAAAAGCTCTTTTCAGCCAGTCGCGCAAGGATGGGCTGAACCGCGATTCCCACGATCAGGACAAGCGGGACGGCCACCATGGGCACATAAGCCAGTGGCCCCGCGATCATGTAGATCACCCAGACAAACAGCAGAATAAACGGCAGATCCACCACCGCAACAAGCGTCGCAGATGTGAAGAATTCGCGCAGCGTTTCAAATTCGCGCAAGGTATTGGCCATGGCCCCTGTCGACCCCTGACGCGCACGCATCTGCATATCCAGCAACTGGTCGAATATGCGCCGCCCCATCACCTTGTCCGCGCGCTGGCCTGCCCTGTCTATGAATGCCGCGCGCAACGTCTTGATCAGGAAATCGAACAGCAGTGCCACGCCCACACCGATGGTCAGCGCGATAAGCGATTCAATGGCTTCATTCGGCAAGACCCTGTCATAAACCACCATAATGAAAAGCGAGGTGGACAGGCTTAGAAAGTTCGCCACCATCGCGGCCAGCAATACCTGCGCATAGGTCCAGCGGTTCTGTGATAATGTTGCCCAAAACCAATGCCCCTGCCGCGCGTCGCTATGCGTGGGGGCAAGGTCCCGATGTTCGGCGCGAAACAGCAATGCGTAGCCGGTGAATTCGGGGGCCAGTTTTGCGGCATTTATCTGCCCGACACCGTCACCAAAGGCGGGGTCGTGAATGACAAGCTGGCCGTTTTCTGCCCGCCCTTCGCAAACTACGGCGCGATCACCTGACAAAAGCAGGATGCACGGCACAATCAGGTTATCCAGCGCCTCCAGTTTCAGCGGCCCGAACCCCACCTGTAAACCACCGCGTTCGGCTACTGCAATGGCATCGCGCACGGTCATTCCACCCTTGGTGCCGGTTTGGCCCGCTTGCACCGCCGCCAGTGTTAACGGCCTGTCCAACAAGGCTGATACATATAGAAGGCAGGCTTCCAGCGGCGTCGCGTCCACCCCCTGATCCGCCGGTGACAAGTGGGGCGGGCTTGCCGAACTCTCGTCCTGTGCAGTCTGGTTCATCTGCGCGCGGCCTCTGGCGGGGGCAGATGAATGCCAAATACATCCAGAATGTCGCCGGTCAGGGACAGGGCCAGATACCCGGACAATGCCAGATCCAGTTCCGCTTCCAACACCCCCTCGCTGGAGCGGATGAAGTCGCGCTGTGCGTCCAGCAATTCGGTAATGCTGCGCCGCCCGATCCCGAACTGGTCGCGCACTGCACCTACATTGGCTTCATTCGCGGTTCTTGCCTGCCGCGCGGCGCGCAACCTGTGTGCGCCTGCACGCTGGTCGGATTGAACGAAATCCAGCGCACGCGTGATCTGGCGGTTCAGGTCGTCGCGTTCGGCTTCCAGTTCCATGACGCGGGCCTCGGCGGTGCGGATCGCGGCCTTTCGACGCCCGCCGGTGGCAAGGTCATATTGCAGTGACAGGTTCGCGCCAATATCCGCGCGCCCGTTTGTCGAACGCCCTGTAACCCCAAGTCCCACATTCGGCAGGTTGCCCGCCCGTGCGGCCTGAAGCTCTGCCTGCGCGGCGCGAATGCTGGCGTCCACGCTGCGCAGCCGTGGACTGTCCGTGGCGATACTCTCGGCATTGCCGGGCAGGGCCGGTGCGGCGGCGGGCTGTGGCAGTGCACCGGGCGAGCGGCCGAAAATCTGGCGAAACTCCGCTTCTGCGCGGTCCAGCTTGCTTTGGGCCGTGATCTGGCGCGCTTCGGCGTCGGCCAGCCTGCTGCGCGCTGTCAGCAAGTCGGTTTCCGCGCCTGCACCAGCCCCGACGCGGTCCTGCGTTTGTCCCAGAAACTCCGTGTGCAACCGCATGTTACGCGCGGCCAGATCCACAAGCGCGCGATGATGCAGCACTTCATACCAGGCCTCTACCGCGTTCAATGTGACTGCGGCAGCTTGGGCCATGCGGTCATTGGCGCTTTGGGCGATGCGGGCGCGCGCGGCTTCGGTCCGCTGGCTTGATTGTCCGCCGTCAAAAACAAGCTGGCGCACTTCCAGCACAGGCGATGACCGTGTTGCGCGTGTGTTGCCCGCATGCCGCATACCCGTTTCTGCCCCGACCGAAACTTGCGGCAGGAACGCGCCGCGCTCGCCTTCCAGTTGGGCCTCTGCTGCGCGGATACGCGCGGACCCTGCGGCCAGTGCGGGGTAACTGCGCACGGCGTCTGCAACCGACTGCCCGAAGGACGTGCCGGCCAGTGACCGCGTGCGTTGCGCCTGTTGGGGCGTATGGTCCGGCCGCAATTCAATGACCAGATCATCGTCATCTGTGGGCGCGGGTGCGCAACCAGCAAGGGCCAGTGCGAAAATTGCGGCATAGGGCAAAAGCGGTTTGTGCCAGCTTCCTCGCATCAGGTTGTGCCTTTCGTGGTCGTGGTCGTGGTCGTGGTCGTGGTGGGGGCGGCGTGTTGCACCTGCCCGTCATTTTGCTGCGCAATCGCCAGGGCCGACAGGAAATCGGCAATATCCGGCCTTGAACTGCCAGCCGCGCTGTCCTGCGCTGTGTTTTGCGGGTCTGATTGCTGGGCCAGCGCGCGTTCAGCCCGCGCAAGCCAGTCAAGTTGTGTCCTGCTTATGAAATGCGCCATCGCCAGTGCAATTGCGCCAGCCGCACGAAGCTGCAGGAAACTGTCATCCCCCAGCGCGTCAAAGGCGGCGCGGTCCAGTGCCAGAAGTCCCTGCTGCACCGTGTCACCATGGCGCAGGGGGGTGAACAGTCCGGCCCCGTCGGGGGTGCGCGCCTGCATCAGGGCCTGAAGGGCCGTGCGGGTCGCGGCCGCACTGGTTTCATAATGCCGGAAAAACCCGATAACCGCATCCAGTGCCTTGCTGGGGGCGCCATAAGGGTCGAAAAACCGCGCATCGCGCGCGTCATCGCTGATCAGGCCGCTGCCCTCGTCAATCAGCAATTCCATACGCGGGGGGGCGGTGGCGTCATCCTGGGGGGCAGGGCGCGCGGAAAACGGATAGACCCGCAAAACCGCCGGAATATAGGGGGCCAGCCAGCGCCCGTCATCGGTGACATAGGGGCTGGAATCGGCATTCAGGCGCAGCAATGCCACCGGCTGCGGCAGGTCGCCGTCGCCGCCCTGCGCAAAGACCAGCGGCATCGCGGCGGCGGCAAGGTCGGTTTCGGCCAGAACCAGCGGCACAAAACGCCGATTGCGCGCAAAACCATACGCCGCCGGTTTGCGCCAGCGCCGCGTTGCATGGCGCTCGCGGGACAGGGCAATCAGGGCCGGTGTCGGGGCGCTGTCGGGGCGGTGGCCTTGCATGTCGCGCGTATTCCATTTCTTCGTTCGGTGCGCTGCGCGCGGGGTGTGGGGCGCCGCCGGAAACTGGCCGCGCCCGCACATGTCGGCCCTGTCCTAGACCGTATTGAAGCCCAGTATCTCATTCGCGGTTATGCCGCTCAGGTCGCCGAGGCCGGTGAAATTGGCCATGATTTCGGCGCTGGCCGTGTCAACGGCTGTATATTCAACCCGCGCCAAAGCCGCATTTGTCCCGTCCGTGGCCAGCAGGTAGATGATGTCATCCTGCGCTTCCCCGACCAGATTGGCGGCAGCAGTTTCCAGATCAACCGCTGTCAGCCCAGTGTTGAATGTCAGCACCACGAAGCCGGTATCCGCGCCCAAGGGGTCGCCATCGCCCAAAGCCTGAAAATCCGTGCCAGTGCCGCGCAAGGTGCTGTTGTCCAGACCGGCAAACCCGATGCGGTCGGGCAGCGCGGTGTTCAGTGAGGAAAAGCCGGTGATCGTGTCCAACCCGTTTGCACTCGGGTCTGCCTCAAACAGAATTATATTCGTTCCGCCTTCCTCAAGGTGGATCGTATCGTCGCCGCCCATACCGCGCACCACAGATGATATTGAACCCACTGTAATGGTGTCTTGTATTCCGGTTCCGATCCAAGTCTCGGAATTTCCGCCCTGTACTCCGATATTGGTAAGGTCGCTTATAAGTTCAATATGACTAACCACGCTGGTATCCAGCAGGTTAAGAAGAACCGTCAGCACTGGAACAGAGGTTGGCTCGGTCGTACCTTCAACACCAGTACCGAA
This sequence comes from Roseinatronobacter sp., assembly GCF_051859525.1. Lineage (NCBI taxonomy): Bacteria > Pseudomonadati > Pseudomonadota > Alphaproteobacteria > Rhodobacterales > Paracoccaceae > Roseinatronobacter > Roseinatronobacter sp. The sequence continues at coordinate 12,577 of NZ_JBHYFM010000010.1, forward strand.
GTTGATGGCCGTTAGTGCGACCCGAATAATATCTGTGCCCAAGCCTGTTTCCAGCCCTGGTACGTTATCTGAACGAATGGCAAAAATCTGGTAATCAATTCTTGGAGTAGCGTCACCCGTGTAGCTAACTGCTACTTCGTCATACCGCAGGTTGAAGGTAATGCCGACAATGTCTTCTGATGCGAATACCTCATAGGTTGCCGTTGTAGCGTCCCTGCTAGACTCGAGTATTCGAAGCAGCGCCTCCTTGTATATCGTTACGGGCGCAGTGACCTCACCACTGTTTAGAGCGATATCGGTTACAGTCGCTGAGATGTTGATCTGAGAGTTGTATGCGAACCCAATTCCTTCGAAACTGCTATCTGAGGTCGTGGGAACTTGGAATTCCCAATTCCCAAGCGCATCAACTGTCGTTGTGTAGGTGTTAAAGTCAACACTTGGATCGACAGTATTCGCCAACGTTATGTGTACGGTGTCACCATCGTTCAGGCCCGTAGACGTTCCTGTTATCAATCCGTCGATAGCATGTGTATCAATAGCAACTTCTGGGGGGGTGAACGCCGTTTCAACTGTTTGAGAAAAGGGCGGATCCGCCGGGTTTCCTGATGCGTCAGAAATACTGGCGGTTAATGTAGCCATAACTGCATCAGGTAAAGTGCCGAGTTGAGTGCTATTGAAGCTAACTGTCCAGTGCCCGTCAACGACCGGGTCTGACTCGACCACAATGTCACTGATTCCAGCGGCACTGAGGGTAACTGTCGCACGCTGGCCATTCTCAGCATCTGTGGTTCCCGACACCGTGATACCCGCATCTCGTTCGTCGATATTGATGAAATCGCCAATCGCCTCGCCGCCGCTTTCGACGCTGGCAATGGTGACAACAGGCGCGATGAAGTCTGCGGGCATGGTGGTGGGTGCGGTGGTTGTGCCGTTGCCGTTTGCATCCGTCACTTCGGCGGTCAGGCTGATTTCGGTGGTCACATCGGGCACGTCGTTCAGACTGCCAGCCGCGAAATCCGCCTGCCATATGCCGCCTGTCACCGTGCCTGTGGCGCTTGCGGTGAAGCCCGCGCCATCGGTCAGGGTGACGGTCACAATGCGGCCTTCGGCATCCGATGTGCCGTTGATTTCCAGCCCTGCCGCGCGTTCGTTAATGTTGATCACGCCGTCCAGAGCGGTGCCGCCAGTGCCTTCAATATCGCCTATCGCCAATGCGGGCGGGGTCAGGGCAAGGGCCAGGTCCGTTGTCACATTGCCTGACGGGTTACCGACATTGTTGGTGCCGCTGGCAGTAAAGGTGATATCGCCCGCACCCGCCGAAATCAGGTTGCCTGATCCGTCAAGGTCGGGCGCTGCACCTGTCGCGGCCACGATCAGGGCAAAGACATCTTCGCGCGCGATATTATGGGTGAAGGCATTGCCGGTCACGGTCAGGGTGATATCGGTAATGCCATTGGCGCTAAGGGTGATCTGGTCGCCATTCGCGAAACCGGTGGTGGTGCCGCCGATGGTCAATTCCGCAGCGTTGCTTTCGGCGATGTTCAGAATGTCGTCACCCGCCAGTGTGGCAAAGGTGATGGTGGGGGGCGTCAGGTTGACATTGGCTGTGACCGGCGCGGATGTCGTCTCATTCTCGGCCTGATCCTGAACCCGCGCGGTGAAGGCAGGGGTGTCCCCGTCATTCAGGCCGGTCACATCCCCGGGCAGGATTGTGACGGTCCAGTTCCCACTCGAATCCACAGCGCCTGTATTTGTGGCGGCAACGCCATCGATCAGCACCGTGACATGCTGCCCTTCTTCGGCATTCGATGTCCCGCTGACAGTGAAGCCCTGATCCTGTTCGGGGATGTTGATGATGTCGTCACCTGCGATCTGGGTGATCTGCACATCAGGCGCGATGGTGTCTTTGGTGAATGACAATTCGGCAGGCGCGTCAGCGGGGTTACCGGCTGCGTCGCTGACCATGGCCGAAATGGTGACCGCACCTTCAGCGAGGCCGCTGAGGTCTACATCGACCGTCCAGTTTCCTGAGCCATCGACCTGCGGGTCAGGGGTGATGGTCACGACCGTGCCCGTGCTGTCCGTGATGGTCAGGGTTACGGGCTGTCCTGCTTCGGCCCCCGGTGCGGTGCCGTTGATGGTTTGCAGGATGCCGGCCTCGGTGTTGTTCAGGAAGGTGTCGCCTGCGCCCACATCAAGAAAGCCCGGCTCGGTGATGGTGATGTCGGGTGCGACCGTATCCACGGTGAAGGTAGTGGTGGCAGGGGCCGTAGGCGGGTTGTCCGCCGCGCTGTTCACTGTCGCGCTGAGGGTGGCTGTGCCTTCGGCCAGAATTTCCAGTATGCCTGTCGGGATCGGGATGGACCAAGCGCCGGTCGTTGCGTTCGTATCGCCGGTGAATGTACGAACAACGCCCGCCTGATCCGTCACCGTCAAAGTGACCGTCTGTTCATTCGCGCCAGTGGACGTGCCGGAAATGCTTTGTTCGCTTTCGGTGTTCAGCGCGTTCAGGAAACTGCCGAAGGGCAATGCGCCGATAGTGATGGTCGGGTTGTTGAAATCGGTGTCAAAACTGAGCGTGGCTGTGGGCGCTGCAATGCCTTCGAAATCACTGACATCGGCAGTCACTGTAAAGGTGGCGTCATTTGCAAGTGGGCCGACAATCGCCTGCGGAATGATCACTGACCATTCGCCAGTGCCGAGCGCAGCCTCATCAGTGGCGGTGAACACGACAGCGTTGCTGGCGTCACGAATTTCTACCGTGACGGTCTGCTCATCTGCGCCAGAGGCGATGCCCGAAATCTCTACCCCGCCCGCATCATCGCGTTCCGCGATATTGATAATGTTATCAACAGCGATGGGGTTGATTGTAATGCTGGGGCCGGTCAGGTCCACGCTCAGGGTGGGGCCGGTCGCCACATCGGACGGGTTGCCTGCCTGATCGGACACGCGCGCGGTAATGCCGGTGATGGTGTCGCCTGTGTCGACGCCCGCGAAGGCCGTATCAGGGATCGGCACCGTAAATGTGTTCAGTCCCGGCGCGCCATCGACGACAGCGCCAGTGTAATCAACGCCGTTATAAGTAACCGTGACGATCTGCCCGACCTCGGCATTGGTGGTGCCGGTCACGTCCAGCCCGTTCGCCTCGTTCAGTTTGGTGAAGGTTCCATCGCCCGCCAGCGGGTCGCTAATGCTGATCGTGGGCGCAATCAGATCGACCGTGCCGTCAAAACCGGCAGAGGTGCCGGTGTTGCCAATGGCGTTCTCGACCGTAGCAGTGGCGGTGATTGCGCCATCGGTGAAGTCCGCGAGCTGCGCGGGGGTGAAGGGGGCGGTGAATGTGCCGCCTGCTTGCACCTGCACAGTGGTTGTCGCTGTGGTGCTGCCTTGGGTCAGGGTGACCTCGACATCTTGTCCGTCTTCGGCATTGGTGGTGCCGGTGACGGTGATCCCATCCTCGTCCTGCTCGTTGATATTGATAAACCCGTTCCCGCCGATCTGGGTGATCGCGATGGTGGGTTCGGTCAGGTTGACATTGGCCGTAACCGGTGCGGATGTCGTCTCATTCTCGGCCTGATCCTGAACCCGCGCGGTGAAGGCAGGGGTGTCGGCATTAATCAGGCCCGCCACATCGGCTGGCAGGATTGAAACTGTCCAAGTGCCATTCGCATCCACAGTGCCTGTGTTCGTGGCGGCAACGCCATCGATCAGCACTGTGACAAGCTGCCCTTCTTCGGCATTCGATGTGCCGCTGACAGTAAAGCCGCCTGCCTGTTCGGGGATGTTGATGATCCCGTCGCCTGCGATCTGGGTAACCTCGACATTTGGCGCGATGGTGTCGACGGTAAACGGTGCCGTGGCCGGACTGTCGGGCGGGTTGTTGAAGCTGTCGGTCACTGTGGCCGACAGGGTTGCCGCCCCTTCGGCCAGTGCCTGAAGCGTGATGATTGGCAGGTCGATGGACCACGCCCCTGTGACCGCGTCGGTGGTGTCGGTGAAGGTTGAGGTGGCCCCCGCAGAATCGATCACAGTCAGGGTGACGGTGCGGCCATTTGCGCCATCGCTTGTGCCGTTGATTGTCTGGGGCGCGCCAGTGTCGCCAAGGTTCAGGAAATCACCGAAGGGCAGCGCGGTGATGCTGATTGTGGGGGGCGTCAGGTCGACATCGACATTTTCACTGCCTGTGTCCGAGTTGCGCGCAAGGTCGAACACCTCGACACTGATGGCGACAGTGCCATCGGGCAGGTCTTGCACTGCGCTGGCGGGCACGGTCACCGACCATGCGTCCGCAGTCACGGTTCCGCTATGCGCGACACTGTTGAGGGTGACAACCACCTCTGCGCCATCTTCCGCGCCGGAACTTGTGCCGGTGATGACCAGATCATTTTGTGAATCGGCGATGTTGATTTCGCCATTTGCGGCGATAGGCGTGTCTATGCTGACAAGGGTGGGCGCGGCGGTATCCACGGTAATTTCGACTGTTTGCGTGCCGCGCGGATTGCCTGTCGGGTTGCCGGTTCCGTCATCGTCGAAGGCTTGGATGACGATCTGGTAGGTGCCATCGGGTAGGTCAAGGCCTGTATTCCCGAAGGCGGGAAGGCTGATGGAGTACGTTCCGTCAGGCTGCGCGGTGTCTTCAAACACATACGGGTTACCAGCACCATCAAGCAGCGGATCGCCATTCGCATCATTCAAGGTGATCTGCACAATGGAATCCGCAGGCGCGATCCCGACGAAATTCTGTGCAGACAGAACCATGCCCCCGTTCACTGCCAACGGGCTGTCGGGATTGCTGGCGAAACTTGCATCGCGCACGGGCGGCGGCGGGCTGGAGGATGAGGGGGAGCCTGCATCGGACCCGCCACCACCACCGCCGGCAGCTGCGGCAGCCGCCGCCACACCACCGCCAAGCGCAGCAAGCGCCCCGGTTCCCAGACCGGCCGCACCGATACCCGCCAAGGATGCCACCAGTTCCGCTGCGGCGGCAGAAATCGCGACTGCGCCATTGGCCATAACCGTCACCTCGGCGGCGGCGATGGTGACAAACTGCCCGTTGGACAGTGCAAGCTGCAAACTGCCATCGGGGTTGAAGGCCATGCTGGACACGCCGTCCAGCGTGCTGACCAGAACCGGTCCTTGCTGCGCCTGCGCGCTGGTGGCCCCCAGCAGCGGCAGGAAGATCAACCCGCCCGCCGACAGCAAACTGATGCTGCGCCCGCGATTTGCCAGCCAGTCCTGAACGAATGCCCGCCGCTTTTCAGCGATTGCGCCCTGTTCAAGGGTTTTGACATCGGAAGTGTGGGGAACAACGGCGTGACTCTGGGCGTCAGCAGCAGTGAAGCGTTTCATGAAGGCACTCCAGAAAAAGGAATTTTTGATAATTTTTATCGTGATCTGGTAGTTGTCTACCGAAGCAAAGCAGGGTTCAAAATGTTGCCCGAGCTTTTGAAAATGGTTAACCTTAGGAATATAGCTGCATAAATCCCCCGCCCTTGGGCCGTGTGTGAAAAAGAATTAAGTATAAATTCACGATATCATCGTTCCATTTGCAATTATACGATTAAGCGCGCCTACTCAACCCTTGCGGTGGTTTGACATGCACTGAGAGTGTCTTTTTTGCTGCGCTGCACGGCCTGACAACAGCGCTGCATTGATACGTTGGCCGCCCCTGAATTCCGAACATGCAAACGCGGCGACTTCTGTGCAATGACAGATGTTCAACAAAACGGCGTCCGCGGGGTGTCAAAGCCCTTGCGCTTTCATGGCAGGCGCCGGAAAACAGGTGCATGGAAAACGACATCGATACGCCGCGCCTTCGGATCAGGATTGTCTTTGGACAGACCGAGATGATGGGGCCGGGCAAGGCGGAACTGCTGGAACATATCGGCACCACCGGGTCCATCGCGGCTGCGGGGCGCAAGATGGGCATGAGCTATAAGCGTGCGTGGGAATTGGTGGGCAGGTTGAATGCAATGTTCCGTGCGCCACTGGTCGAAAGCGTTCGTGGTGGGGCTGGGGGTGGCGGTGCGGTCCTGACGGCGAACGGGCGGCATGTTCTGGCGTTATATCGTGCATTCGAGCGCGAGACCGCCAACACCGGCAAGGACCATCTGCGGGCGCTACAGGAATTGCTGGTCGATATGCCCCATGGAAAATAACGCTTGCCCTCGCGCCAACGATCCTGCGATATGTTCCTTGAAACATATCACCGCAGGGGGGGCAGATGATCCGTTTCCGTATTGGCCGTTTGATCGCGGCAGCCTGCGCCGCGTTCTGGTTTCAGGCGGGCGTCGTTTCCGCGCAGCAGGCCGCGCCGGTTGTCGCGGCTGCGTCCGATTTGCAATTCGCAGTCGCCGAAATAGCGGCCGCGTTTCAGTCTGACACCGGCATGTCGGTGCGCCTGTCCATGGGGTCCACCGGAAATTTTGCCCGCCAGATTCGCGAAGGGGCCCCGTTCGAGATATTCATGGCCGCGGATGAGGAGTTCATCACTGACCTGCATGCCGAGGGGTTCACCCGTGATGCCGGCGATCTGTACGCGTTGGGCCGTGTCGTGATCATGGTGCCGCATGGATCAGCGCTGACACCGGATGGCCAGCTTGACCATCTGGCCGAAATGCTGGCGGAAGGCGGCATTACCCGTTTTGCTATCGCCAATCCCGACCATGCGCCCTATGGCATGCGGGCCCGCGAAGCGCTTGTGCACAAGGGTATCTGGGATGATCTGCAACCTGCCTTGGTTCTGGGCGAAAATGTCAGTCAGGCGGCGCAATTCGCGCTGTCGGGCAATGCTGAAGGGGGCATTCTGGCCTATTCGCTGGCGCTGGCACCGCAGGTCGGGCCACGGGGCAGTTATGCGCTTATCCCTGACGACTGGCACGCCCCTTTGCGCCAGCGTATGGTTTTGTTGAACAGCGCCGGTCCCGTGGCCGAGGCGTTTTATGCCTTTATGATGGAACCCACCGCGCGCGAAATTATGGAACGCTACGGTTTTACCTTGCCAGAGGGTGAGTGACAGATGGACTGGGCCGCGCTGTTCTTGTCGCTGCGGCTGGCGGGTTGGACTGTCGTGATCCTGCTGCCGGTGTCCATCGTGATGGGCCGGTTTCTGGCCTATAACCGCTTTCGCGGCAAGGGCGTGCTGGAGGCGTTGATCATCCTGCCGCTGGTTCTGCCGCCTACGGTGTTGGGCTTCTACCTGCTGGTGGCGTTCGGGCGCAGTTCGCCCATCGGGCAAGTCTGGCAGGACATGTTCGGGCAGCAACTGGTGTTCAGCTTTCAGGGGCTGGTCGTGGCATCGGTCATTTTTAACCTGCCATTTGCCATTCAGCCGGCGCAGCGCGGGTTCGAGGGGGTCGCGCCGGAAGTGCGCGAGGCGGCGGCCTGTTGCGGCCTGTCGCCCTTGCGCAGTTTGTGGAAGGTCGAATTGCCGCTGGCATGGCCGGGGTTGATGACGGCGATGGTGCTGACTTTCGCCCATACATTGGGTGAATTTGGCATCGTGTTGATGGTGGGCGGCTCCATCCCCGGAGAGACAAAGACAATAGCCATTGCCATATATGACCGCGTGCAAGGGTTCGATGATCGTGGGGCCGCGATGATGTCCGCGGTGCTGGTGGCGATTTCACTATCTGCCATCGCGGTGACCTATGCCCTGTCGGCCCGCGTCGGCCGAAGGTTGTCGTGATGTCGCTGTATGTCATGGCAAAAGCGGCAGGTCCGATCCCGCTTGATGTGGGGTTTCAGGTGGCCGCTGGTGAATTGCTTGCGCTTGTCGGGCATTCGGGGTCCGGCAAGACAACAGTTTTGCGCACCATAGCGGGATTATGGCGGCCGGATGCGGCGCGGGTGGCCGTGGACGGGGAAACATGGCTGGATACGGGCGCGGGGCTGTGTCTGCCGCCACATCGCCGGCGTGTGGGCATTGTGTTCCAGAACTATGCCCTGTTCCCGCATATGACCGCCGCACAGAATGTCATGGCCGCAATGGACCGGCAGAACAGGCAAGAGGCCGCGCGCATACTGGATCTGGTAAACCTGCACGGGCTGGAGGACCGCAAACCGGCCCAGCTGTCGGGCGGACAGCAACAACGCGTTGCGGTCGCGCGCGCCTTGGCGCGCAGACCCCGGGCCCTGCTGCTGGACGAGCCGTTTTCCGCTGTGGATGGCGCAACCCGCGAAAAGCTATATGCCGAAATTATCGCGCTACGGGCGCATCTGGCCATGCCGGTGGTGCTGGTCACCCATGACATGAACGAAGCGCAGATGCTGGCGGACAGAATGGCGGTCATGGCGCAGGGAAGTCTGGTATATGATGGCACCACCGCCGAAGTGATGGGCAATCCTGACGCCCTGCATGCGCTGGGTATCCGCGAGGCGGGCGCGATGTTGCTGGCGCGTGTCGCCGAACACCTGCCTGACGGCCTTAGCCGGTTGGAAACAACGTCCGGATCGTTGTTCCTGCCGATGGTTGCAGCCGCACCGGGGGCGCAGGTGCGCGTGCGCATCATGGCGCATGATGTCATCTTGTCGCGTGATGCGCCGGTGGGCCTGTCCGCGCAGAATATCCTTGCTGCGCGCATTACGCGACTGGTGGCAGGGACAGGGCCGGGGGTCATGGTGCACCTTGCTGTGGGAGAGGGCGAGATACTGGCCCGCATCACGCGCCGCGCCGCAGAGCAGATGGGCCTGCAAACAGGCCAGCATGTCCATGCGATCCTGAAATCAATGTCTGTCGCGCGCGATCATGTCGCGCAGGCCCGCACAGGGCCATGATGGCCGTGTCGGGCACCCATTGCCCGCATCGGCGCGGGGGGAATCAGCGCAGCCGGTGTCCCGATGTCCGGTCGAACAGATAGGTGTTTTCCGGATCGGCGCGCAAACCAATGCGTGCGCCATTGGGGAATGTCACGTCGCCGTGCGTTTCAATAACCAGTTTCTGCTGGCCATGGCTTGCGGCATGGATGAACGACACGCCGCCAAGGGCCTCTGTCATCTCGACTGTGTGGGTGTCGCCGCTGACCACCTCGATCGTTTGCGGGCGCAGGCCCAGAATCAGGTCATTTCCGGCATGCGCGGGCACTGGCACAGGCAACACCGCGCCGCCCAATGCAGGAACTGACAGCCCCCCTTCAACCCGCTGTGCTTGCATCAGGTTCATGGCCGGTGATCCGATGAACCCTGCCACGAACAGGTTGTCAGGGTCGCGATACAGGTCCAGCGGCGCGCCCACCTGTTCGACCCGACCGCCGCGCAGCACCACGATCTTGTCTGCCAGTGTCATCGCCTCGACCTGATCATGGGTGACATAGATCATGGTTGCGCCGATTTCACGGTGCAGTCTGGCAAGCTCCACGCGCATTTCAACACGCAATTCCGCATCCAGATTGGACAGCGGTTCGTCGAACAGGAACACTTCAGGCCCGCGCACAATGGCACGACCAATGGCCACGCGCTGCCGCTGTCCGCCTGACAAGGCCTTGGGCTTGCGGTGCAGATAGTCGCCCAGCTTCAGAATATCGGCGGCGCGGTCCACTTTCTGGCGGATTTCGTCTTTGGGGTGGCCGTTCATTTTCAGCCCGAAGCCCATATTCTCGGCCACGCTCATATGCGGATAAAGTGCATAGGTCTGAAACACCATGGCCACACCGCGCTGGGCGGGATCAAGGCGCGTGACATCGCGCGCGCCAATCCGGATTTCACCGCCGGTTGTGTCCTCAAGCCCCGCGATCATGCGCAGAAGCGTGGATTTGCCACAGCCCGAAGGACCTACGAAAACGCAGAACTCCCCCGGTGCTATCGACAGGTCCACACCATGGATCACTTGCGTTTCGCCGTATTTCTTCACGATATTGCTAAGTGTGACGCCAGACATCATTCAGGCCCTTTTACGGCTTGGGTGCGTCCCGTCTTCCGGGAAGCGCCAGGTTTCGGTTTCCTGCGCAATCGTATGTGCGATGTCGCGGATGAGCGGGGCAAATTCGGACAAGGCGTCAAGACTGGTTTGCGCTGTTGTCGATGTGACTGACAATGCGCCCAGCACAGCGCCGCCCGATGTCAGGACAGGAAGCGCGACGCATATGATGCCGGGCTCGTGTTCTTCGTCATCCAGGGCGTAGCCCCGCGCCCGTATGGATGCCAGATCGGCCAGCAGCGCCTCGGGGGATGTCAGGGTTTTTGCAGTAAACCTGTGCCAGCTTTGTTGTGCCAGTATGGCGGGCAACTGCGCTTCGGGCAGATGCGCCAGCATTGCCTTGCCCACACCCGTGCAATAGGCCGGACCCACCTTGCCCGCCTGTGAATACATGGGGATGGGCATGCGCGCATTGCGCTTGTCGACATACAAAACCTGCGCATGATCCAGTTGGGCCAGATGCACAGTCTCGCCGACCAATGTCGACAGGCGGTCCAGATGCGGGCGTGCGATCGGGGCCAGCGAACTTTGCTGCCAGGCCACATGCGCCAGCCGCACCAGCCGTATTCCCATTGTATAGCAAGACCTGTCAGCGTCATAGGACAGCATGCCCTGACTGACCAGCGTTTGCAGCAGCCGGTAGAGCGTGGCTTTCGGATAGGGGCTTTGGTCCAGCACGTCCGAAAACCGGACGGGCCGCCCGAAGGACGCGACAAGGTCAAGCACTTCAAGCGCTTTGGCGACTGTGCCGTCTGATGCCGGACCCGCAACCATTTGCCCACATCCCCCCGGTTGAAAGCATAGCTAAAACTAATTCTTGACAAAACGTAACGAGTCGCGCCATCTTTTTCAATATGTAAAAATAGGTTTCAAATAATGAAACCGAAAAGGGAGGATATTATGAGATTTACGATAAAAAGCGTAGTGGCTGCGCTGGCGATGACCACGGCAATGGCTGTTCCGGCCAGCGCGGAACTGACTGGGACATTGCGCATATTCTTCAATGACCAGAACCCCGCCCCGAAAGAGGCGATGGAGGGCATGGTCGAGCGTTTCGGCGAAATGCACCCTGACCTTGATATCGAGCTGACATTGATTGACCGAGAGGCCAACAAGACGCAAATCCGCAACTACCTGACCGCCAATGCCCCCGATGTGAATGGCTGGTATGCTGGTAACCGTATGCGCCCCTATGTGGCGGCTGGCCTGTTCGAGGATGTCTCGGACCTGTGGGACGGCCCGATGGGTGATGAACTTGCATCGACGCGCCCTGCGCTGACGCTGGACGGCAAGCAATGGGGTGTGCCCTATAGCTATTATCAATGGGGTGTCTATTTCCGTCAGGACATTTACGACGAATTGGGCCTGACGCCCGCCACCACCTGGGAGGAGGAGAAGGCAAATTGTGAGGCCATTCTGGAGTCGGGCCGCAAGTGCTATACTATCGGCACGCGGTTCTTGTGGACGGCGGGCGGCTGGTTTGACTACATCAACCTGCGCACACATGGCTATGATTTCCACATGGCGCTGACCGCAGGCGAGGTTGAGTGGACAGACGACCGCGTGCGCGAAACCTTCGCGAACTGGCGCGAATTGATTGATATGGGCGCATTCATCGATGACCACACCGCCTATACATGGCAGGAAGCGCAGCCATTTCTGGTAAATGGCGATGCCGTATCCTACCTGATGGGCAATTTCCTTGTCGCGCCCCTGCGCGAAGCGGGCCTGACCGATGACCAGCTTGGCTTCTACCAGTTCCCCGAAATCACGCCGGGCATTCCAATGGCCGAAGATGCGCCCACGGACACGCTGCATATTCCCGCACAAGCGCAAAACAAGGAAGCGGCGCGCGCGTTCCTGCAATATGTGGCCAGCGCGGAAAACCAGACCATCGTGAATGAAGTGTTGGGCCAGTTGCCGATCAACCGCAATGCGCAAGTGGCCGATGACAAGTTCATTCAGGCAGGGTTTGAGATGCTGTCGAATGCAACGGGCGGTATTGCGCAATTCTTCGACCGCGACACTGATGCCGAAATGGCGTCTGCTGGCATGGAAGGGTTTCAGGAATTCATGGTGATGCCCGACAATCTGGACGCCATCCTGACCCGGCTGGAGCGTGTGCGCCAGCGCGTGAACGAGAACTAAGGGCAGCGCCCTTTTGCCAAGCAGGGTGGCGTTCGCGCCGCCCTTGAGTCTCAGGCCGCAACAGGTGATCCACCCCATGCCCGCAAACAGCGACCCGCAAACCCGCAGTTGGTGGAGTGCGAACCAGATCAGGCTTGCGCCCTGGCTGTTTCTTGCGCCTGGAATGGCGTTTTTTGCGCTTTATGTGATCTTTCCCATCTTCCAGAGTTTCCAGATCAGTTTCTACCGCTGGGACGGTCTGGGCGAGGCACGCTATATCGGGCTGCGCAATTATGAAGACCTGTTTGATGATCCGGCGTTCTACACATCGCTGCGCAACAATGTGAAATGGTTGCTTCTGTATTTGCTGGCCATTCCCGGCGGGCTGTTCATTGCGTTGTTTCTGAACCAGCAGGTGCGCGGCATACGGCTGTATAAATCACTGTTCTTTTTCCCCTTCGTGATTTCTCAAGTCGTCGTCGGGCTGGTTTTTGCATGGTTCTACAACCCGTCCATCGGCTTGTTCAATCCGCTGATCGGGTTGTTCGGCCTCTCGCCCATGAATATTCTGGGCAATCCCAACACTGTGACATATGGCATCATCGCAGCCGGGCTTTGGCCGCAGATCGCCTATTGCATGATCCTGTATCTGACGGGTCTGAACGCCGTTGACCCCGAACAGGTAGAAGCGGCCCGTCTGGATGGTGCCAAGGGCTGGAGGATGCTGTGGTATGTCATTCTGCCACAACTGCGCCCCGCCACCTTCATCGCGGTGGTGGTCACCGTCATCGGGGCGTTGCGCAGTTTTGACATGATCAGCGTCATGACCAATGGCGGGCCGTTCGGGTCCAGCCGCGTGCTGGCCTATTACATGTTCGAGGTCTCGCTGTCGGAATACGGCTTCCGCATGGGCTACGGGGCTGCGATTGCTGTCATCCTGTTCCTGATCATGCTGGTCTATATTGCCTTCTTCCTGTGGCGCATGTGGCGCGAAGAGCGGGGATATTAACATGTTTCCAACGCCCGTCGAACGCCGCTCAGCCGCAGTGCAGAATACCTACAAGCTGCTATTGCCCTTCGCGCTGGTTCTGTGGCTTTTGCCTCTGCTGATGGTGGCGCTGTTTTCCATCAAGCCCGACAGCGATTTCACCCAAGGTAATCTTTGGGGCCTGCCGTCCAGTTTTGCGGGGTTTGAAAACTATACCCGTGTGTTCACCGACAGTTCCATGCCGCGCTATCTGTTGAATTCGGTATTTATAACCGTGCCCACAGTTATTGGGGCTGTTGCACTGTCTTGCATGACGGGCTTCGCGCTGGGCGTCTACAGGTTTCGTGGCAATATCTGGCTGTTTTTCATGTTTGTCGCGGGCAATTTCGTGCCTTTTCAGATTCTGATGGTGCCGGTGCGCGATCTGACGCTGAACATGGGGCTATATGACACGCGGCTGGGGCTGGTGCTGTTTCATATCGCGTTCCAGACGGGGTTTTGCACGCTGTTCATGCGCAATTTTATCCGCGCCCTGCCACGCGAACTGATCGAGGCCGCCCGCGTCGAGGGTGTGTCGGAAATCCGTATCTTCTGGTATGTTGTGCTGCCCCTGATGCGCCCTGCCATTGCCGCGCTAAGCGTGCTGATCTTCACCTTCATCTGGAATGATTACTTCTGGGCCGTGGTGCTGACCCAAGGGGTAGAGACCCAACCTGTAACGGCAGGGATCACCGCGTTCAACAGCCAGTTCCGCGCCGCCTATCACATGATGAGCGCTGGCTCGATTATCGCTGCGCTGCCGCCGGTGATGATGTTCTTCCTGATGCAGAAACACTTCATCGCGGGCCTGACACTGGGAGCTGTCAAATGACCAAAATCGCCTTCATCGGGGCGGGCTCAACCGTCTTTATGAAAAACCTGATCGGGGACGCGCTGTTGCGCCCTGCGCTGGCCAGCGCGCATATCGCGCTGATGGATATCGACAGCGCGCGGCTGGAAGAAAGCGCTGTTGTCGCGCGCAAACTTGTCGCGTCGCTTGGCGCGGGGGCGCGTGTCACGGCGACAACGGACCGCCGCGTGGCGCTGGATGGGGCGGATTTCGTGATCGTGGCTTTCCAGATCGGCGGCTACAAGCCCTGCACTGTGACCGATTTCGACGTCCCCAAGGCTTACGGCTTGCGCCAGACCATTGCCGACACACTTGGCGTTGGGGGCATTATGCGGGGCCTTCGCACAGTGCCGCATCTATGGGCCATTGCGCAGGATATGCGCACCCTTTGCCCTGATGCGCTGCTTTTGAACTACGTCAACCCCATGGCGATCAACACATGGGCGCTGACCGCGCGTTACCCCGGTATCAAACAAGTGGGCCTGTGCCATTCGGTTCAGGGCACTGCGTTTGAACTGGCACGCGATCTGGGGCTGGACGTGGCAGACCTGCGCTACCGCGCGGCGGGCATCAACCATATGGCGTTCTACCTGTCCCTGGAAGCGCGCGAGGGCAGCGGCTGGCGTGATCTGTATCCGGCCTTGCGCGACGGCTATGCCGCAGGTCGCATCCCGCTGGAAAGCCACTGGAACCCGCGCTGCCCGAACCTTGTCCGGTATGAGGTGATGAAGCATTTCGGGTATTTCGTCACCGAATCCTCTGAACATTTCGCGGAATATGTGCCGTGGTTCATCAAATCGCATCGCTCGGACCTGATCGCACAATTCCGCATCCCGCTGGATGAATACCCCAAACGCTGTGAAGAACAGATTGCGGCATGGGGTGCACAGGCACTGGCGTTGAAATCAGCGGATCGCATTGAACATCAGCCGTCCAATGAATACGCCGCCACGATCATGGACTCCATCGTCACCGGCACGCCATCGGTGATTTACGGAAATGTTGCCAATGCAGGATTTATTCCGCAATTGCCCGCAGGCGCCGCGGTGGAGGTGCCCACCCTTGTGGATGCCAACGGGCTGCAACCCACAGTGGTTGCGGACCTGCCGCCGCATCTGGTAGCGCTGATGCGGACAAATCTGAATGTGCAGGAATTGACCGTGCAGGCGCTGCTGACCGAAAATCGTGACCATATCTATCACGCGGCCCAGCTCGATCCGCATACCGCAGCCGAACTTGACTTGCGCCAGATCCGCGCGCTGGTCGATGATCTGCTTGCTGCCCATGGCGACTGGCTGCCGGACTGGTGTCGTCCGGCTAAAGCCGCCTGATCTTCATCTTGCCCAAAATACTCAAATTTTCTGCCGCAACCCGGAGTATCCGATGACAGCGATCTACCCCGACCTAAAGGACGCTTCAGTTTTCATCACAGGGGGTGGTTCCGGCATAGGGGCTGGCCTGACCGAAGCCTTTTTGCGGCAAGGGGCGCGTGTTGCGTTTGTGCAGCGCTCCGATGCATCCGGCTTTTGCGACACTATGGAAGCGCAGACCGGACACCGGCCGTTGTTCATTGCCTGCGATATTACAGACCGCGCGGCCCTTGTCGCAGCGATCGAACAGGCCGCTGCGGCGCATGGGCCTGTCAGCATTCTGGTCAATAACGCGGCCAATGACCAACGCCACAGCCTTGCTGATATCACTGACGGTTTCATGGATTGGGCCTTGGCCATCAATTTCAGATCCTATGTCCATGCCTGTCAGGCAGTTGTGCCCGCCATGCGCGACATGGGGCAGGGGTCGATTATCAATATCACCTCGATCAGCTATATGATGGGACAGGCAGGATACCCGCTTTATACAAGCGCCAATTCGGCGCTGAACGGGCTGACGCGCAGTCTGGCGCGGGAATTCGGGCCGGACCGTATTCGCGTCAATGCCTTGGCCCCCGGTTGGGTGATGACGCCCAAGCAGCTTGAAAAATGGGTCACGCCCGAAGGGTTGGCCGCACATCTTGCGCGCCAGTGCCTGCCTGATACGTTGCATCCGGATGAAATTGCCAGCGGTGTGCTTTTTCTTGCGTCAAATGCCAGTCGGGCGATGACGGGGCAGGCGCTGGTTATTGATGGTGGCGTGGTGGTGACGGGATGACACAAATCAACTGGATTGCAGCCGATTGGGGCACGTCGCATTTACGCGTCTGGGGAATGGATGGCGACCGCGTGGTCCATTCCGCAGACTCGGATCAGGGCATGGCGCGGTTGCAACGTGCCGAATTCGAACCCGCGCTTCTGGCGCTGGTGGGGGAGTGGTTGCCTGACGGGCAGGTCACCCCTGTTATTGCCTGCGGTATGCTGGGCAGTCGTCAAGGCTGGGTCGAGGCCCCCTATCACGGGGTGCCGTGTACGCCGCTGGGGGATAGGCTGGTCACGGCCCCGACGCGTGATCTGCGGATTTCGGTCCATGTGGTGGCGGGGTTGAAGCAACCTGCGCCCGCAGATGTCATGCGCGGCGAGGAGACGCAGATCGCCGGATTTCTGGCGCAGAACCCAGGCTGGGACGGGGTGGTCTGCCTGCCGGGCACGCACAGCAAATGGGTGCATCTCAGCGCGGGCGAGGTTGTCAGTTTCCAGACCTTCCTGACCGGCGAGATGTTCGCACTTCTGTCCGAGCATTCGATCCTGCGCCATTCTGTGGCAGGCTGGAATGATGACGGGTTCTTGCAGGGCTTCGATCAGGGAATGGAACGGCCCGACCGCCTGTTGGCGCGGCTGTTCTCGCTGCGCGCCGAGGCATTGTTGCACGGGCAGGATGCCGCAGTCGCGCGGGCGCGGCTGTCGGGGCTGTTGATCGGGGCGGAACTGGCAAACACCAAACCCTATTGGCTGGGCCAGCGCGTGGCGGTCATCGGGGCGCATGGAATTGCGCGCCCCTATGCGGCGGCTCTGGACCGCCTGTCGGTGCCGGTCACCACGTGTGATGCAACCGAACTGACGCTTGCGGGGCTTGGCGCTGCGCGTGCCTTCATTCCGCAGAAGGGGACACCATGCGTGAACTGATCGCCATTCTTCGCGGGATCACCCCGCGCGATGCTGTTGCGGTAACGCAGGCGCTGGTTGATGCGGGCATCACCCGTATCGAGGTGCCGCTGAATTCGCCCGATCCGCTGGACAGTATCGCCGCGATGGTGGCAGCCTTCGGCACCCGCGCACAAATCGGCGCGGGAACGGTTCTAAGTGCGGAACAGGTGGCAGCGGTTGCCGCCACAGGGGCGCGTCTGATTGTATCGCCCGACTGCAATCCCGATGTGATCGCGGCGACCCGCCTTGCGGGTATGGACAGTTTTCCCGGTGTGCTGACACCCACCGAAGCCTTCGCGGCCATACGCGCGGGCGCGACAGGGCTGAAACTGTTTCCCGCCAGTCTGGTTGGCCCGCAAGGGTTGCATGCCATGCGCGCTGTGCTGGGGGATGTGCCGGTCTATGCCGTGGGGGGCGTTGGGCCTGCGAATTTCAGTGACTGGTTGCAGGCCGGTGCCACAGGCTTCGGTCTTGGGACCGCATTATACACCCCCGGCATGACGGCCACACAGGTCGGCGCGCGCGCGCGCGACATTGTCACGGCATGGAAGGACGCCCAATGACGCCTATCAATGATATTCGCTGCACCCTGGGCGAAGGGCCGCTTTGGCACCCCGCGCGTGCGGAATTTTTCTGGTTCGATATTCTGGGATGCAAGCTGCACAGCCTGAAGCAGACATGGACATTTGACGAATATGTCTCGGCCGCTGGCTGGGTGGATCGCGATACGTTGCTGGTAGCCTCGGAGTCGCGGTTGTTTGTGCTGGATCTGGAAACCGGCAGCCAGCGCGACCTGTGCGCATTGGAGGCTGACAACAAGATTACACGGTCGAATGACGGGCGCGCGGACCCGCAAGGCGGTTTCTGGATCGGCACCATGGGCAAACGCGCGGAACACGGGGCTGGCGCAATATGGCGCTGGTATCGGGGTGAATTGCGCAAGCTGTTCGGGGGAATCAGTATTTCCAACGCAATCAGCTTCGCGCCTGATGGGCGGACTGCATGTTTCGCCGATACGCCCGCACGCCGGATCATGCGTGTGGGGCTGGACGCGCAGGGCTGGCCTGTTGGCATGCCCGAATGCTGGCTGGACCTGAACGCGGACGGCTATAACCCTGATGGCGCGGTGTTTGACGCGGCAGGCAATTTCTGGCTGGCGCAATGGGGGGCAGGGCGTGTTGCCTGTTACGGGCCGGATGGCGCGTTCCTGCGGGCGGTGTCATTTCCTGCATCGCATACATCCTGTCCGGCATTCGGCGGACCTGACCTGACCGACCTGTATTGCACCACCGCGCGCGAAGGGCATGCGACCCCCACGCCACTGGACGGGGCCACATTCTGTGCGCGCGATGCGGGCAAGGGCCAGACGGAGCATGCTGTGGTGCTGGACGCATGATGCAGCGCGGCCTTGGCGTTTGTTACTACCCCGAACACTGGCCAGAGGATATCTGGCCACAGGACGCGCGCCGCATGGCGGATGCCGGTCTGACATGGGTGCGCATTGGCGAATTCGCCTGGTCCCGGCTGGAACCCGAACCCGGCAGGCTGGAGTTTGACTGGCTGGACCGCGCCATCGACATTCTGGGGCAGGCGGGGTTGAAGGTGGTGCTGGGCACGCCCACTGCGACGCCGCCGCGCTGGATGATCGACCGCTACCCCGATATGCTGGCCGTCGATGCCCAGGGCCGCCCGCGCAAATTCGGGTCGCGGCGTCATTATTGTTTCAGCCATCAGGGGTATCTGGGGGAATGCAAACGCATTGTCATGGCGCTGGCCGAACGCTATGGCAAAAATCCCTGTGTTGCGGCATGGCAGACAGATAATGAATATGGATGCCATGACACGATCCTAAGCTATTCTGCTGCGGCCCAAGCGGCGTTTCGGGACTGGCTGGGGCAGAAATACCAAAGTCCGCAGGCCTTGAACCAGGCATGGGGCAATATTTTCTGGTCGATGGATTACGCCAGTTTTGACGATGTTGATCTGCCCAATCTGACGGTGACGGAACCCAACCCCGCACATGTCATGGATTTCCGGCGTTTTTGCAGCGATCAGGTGGTGGCGTTCAACCGCGCGCAAACCGATATCCTGCGCCGTCACAGTGCGGCCCCCATTGCCCATAACTATATGGGCCGGATCACCGAATTCGACCATTTTGCTGTGGGCGCTGATCTGGATATTGCCAGTTGGGACAGCTACCCGATAGGGTTCCTGTCCGACAGGCTGGAGGCCACGCCCGCGCATAAGGCCGCGTTCCTGCGGCAGGGTGATCCTGACTTTCAGGCGTTTCACCATGATCTGTACCGCGCGGTGGGCCGTGGCCGCTGGTGGGTTATGGAACAACAACCCGGCCCTGTGAACTGGGCCCCCTATAACCCCGTGCCACTGGCGGGAACGGTGCGCCTGTGGACATGGGAGGCCTTCGCCCATGGGGCAGAGGCCGTGTGTTACTTCCGCTGGCGTCAGGCCCCGTTCGCGCAAGAACAGATGCATGCCGGTCTGCTGCGCCCTGACAGCGCGCCCGCGCCTGCGCTGGCGGAAGCCGCGCAGGTGGCGCAGGAACTGCGCGATTTGCCAGATGCTGTGTGCAGCAAGGCAGATGTGGCGCTGATCTTTGATTACGCCAGCGCATGGGCGTGGGACACCCAGCCCCAAGGCGCGGATTTCGATTATTTCAGGCTGGTTTTCGCATGGTATCGCGCCTTGCGGCGTTTGGGGCTGAATGTCGATATTCTGCCCGCCGATGCAGATGATTTATCCGGCCGGAAGCTGGTTCTGGCACCGGGATTGTTTACCCTGTCAGATCCCCTGCGCACCGCGCTGACGGGGTGTGGCGGTACAGTCGTGTTTGGGCCGCGCGCAAATTCCAAGACCGCAAACTTCGCCATTCCCGTGCCACTTCCGCCCGCGTTGCCGGGGCTGGACACGCGTGTCGTGCGTGTTGAAAGCCTGCCGCCGGGGGCCGAAATCGCGCTGGAAGGCGGCGGGCGGTTCATTCATTGGGCCGAGGAACTGGAGGGGGCGGCCCCCGCCACGCTGCGCCGCGCTGACGGGATGACGGCCTTGGCGGGGACAGGCCTGCTGCGCTATCTGGCCGGTTGGCCCGATGACCAGACCCTGCGCGCGATATTGCGCGACTTATGCACGGAACAAGGCATTGAAACGCTGGACTTGCCGGATGCCTTGCGCACACGGCAGGCAGGCGCGCAGCGCTTCTGGTTCAATCACGGTGCAACCCCGCTGTCATGGAACGACCGCACCATACCGCCCGCTGGCGTGATATGGGAATGATTACCGTCCCCGCCGCTTCTTGACCCCGCCGCGCTGGCCCGGACGACCGGCAGTGGACCGCCCCTTGACGGCAGCATCCTCGACCGCCTGCTGAACTTCGGACTGGCGCGCAAGCGGGTCATCGGCAATGGCCAGTTCCACGGCTTCCAGCCGCTTGACTTCGTCGCGCAGGCGGGCGGCTTCCTCAAACTCAAGGTTCTCTGCGGCCTTGCGCATATCCGCGCGCAAGGCGTCCAGATGCGCCGCAAGGTTCGCACCGGGTTTCACTTTGTCAACTTTTGCCGTGACGCGGGACATGTCAGTATCGCCTTGCCACATGCCAGCTAGCACATCTTCGACATTCTTGCGCACGGTCTGGGGGGTGATGCCGTGTTTTTCGTTATAGGCGATCTGCTTCTCGCGGCGGCGGTCGGTTTCTGCCAATGCGCGTTCCATAGACCCTGTGATACGGTCTGCATACATGATGACGCGCCCGTCAGCATTGCGCGCCGCCCGCCCGATGGTCTGCACCAGTGACGTTTCGGACCGCAAGAACCCTTCCTTGTCGGCGTCCAGAATGGCGACCAGCCCGCATTCGGGAATGTCCAGCCCTTCGCGCAGCAGGTTGATGCCGATCAGCACGTCAAACGCACCCAGCCGCAGATCGCGCAGGATTTCGATACGCTCGATCGTGTCAATGTCACTATGCATATAGCGGACGCGAATGCCCTGTTCATGCAGGTATTCGGTAAGATCCTCGGCCATGCGTTTGGTCAGGACGGTGACCAGCACGCGCAAATCACGCTGGGCCACACGGCGGATTTCGTCCAGCAGGTCATCCACCTGCATATGCACGGGCCGGATTTCCACCTGCGGGTCCAGCAATCCGGTCGGCCGGATGACCTGTTCGGTAAAGACCCCGCCGGTCTGTTCCAGTTCCCAGCCCGCAGGCGTGGCCGACACGAATACCGATTGCGGGCGCATGGCGTCCCATTCTTCAAACTTCAGCGGGCGGTTATCCATGCATGATGGCAGGCGGAACCCGTGTTCGGCCAGCGTGAATTTGCGCCGGTAGTCGCCCCGATACATGCCGCCGATCTGCGGGACCGACACATGCGATTCATCGGCGAACACGATGGCGTTGTCGGGGATGAATTCAAACAATGTGGGCGGCGGCTCACCGGGCGCGCGGCCCGTCAGGTAGCGCGAATAATTCTCGATCCCGTTGCAAACGCCGGTCGCTTCCAGCATTTCCAGATCGAATTTCGTGCGCTGCTCCAGCCGCTGCGCTTCCAGCAGTTTCCCGTCCGCGGTCAACTGGTCAAGGCGCTGCTGCAATTCGTGCTTTATGCCCTTGACGGCCTGCTGCATGGTGGGGCGCGGGGTTACATAATGGCTGTTGGCATAAATCCTGATCTGCTCGAAACTGCCGGTTTTCGCGCCAGTCAAAGGGTCGAATTCGGTGATCCCTTCCAATTCGTCCCCGAAGAATGACAGCTTCCATGCGCGATCTTCAAGGTGGGCAGGCCAGACTTCGATGACATCGCCGCGCACACGAAATGACCCGCGCTGAAAGGCAGCGTCGTTGCGGCGGTATTGCTGGGCGACCAGTTCTGCCATGATCTGGCGCGGGTCATAGGCTTCGCCCGTGCGCAGGTCCTGCGTCATTGCGGAATAGGTTTCAACAGACCCGATCCCGTAAATGCAAGACACGGACGCCACGATAATCACATCATCACGTTCCAGAAGCGCGCGGGTGGCCGAATGGCGCATCCGGTCGATCTGTTCGTTGATCTGGGATTCCTTCTCGATATAGGTGTCAGACCGCGCGACATAGGCTTCAGGCTGGTAGTAGTCATAATAGCTGACGAAGTATTCGACGGCATTGTCGGGAAAGAACCCTTTGAATTCGCCATAAAGCTGGGCGGCAAGGGTCTTGTTGGGGGCCAGAATGATGGCAGGGCGCTGGGTTTCCTCGATGATTTTCGCCATCGTATAGGTCTTGCCGGTGCCCGTTGCCCCCAGCAGCACCTGATTGCGTTCGCCCGATGTCACCCCCTCGACCAGTTCGGCGATTGCGGTGGGCTGGTCGCCTGCGGGCAGAAAGGGGCTGGCCATGCGGAACCGTTTTCCGCCTTCCATCTTGGGGCGGGTCAGGACATCGGGGCGGGTGGCGGGTTGGTTCAGGTTATTGTGCGGCATGGGACCATATGTTTCCTGTCTGTCCCATACTTGGCCTTTTGGCCCCGTCATTCAAGACGCATTCGCGCGCTCATGTCCAATAGACCCCGCGCCCGCGTCTGCTATAGTTCATACCAAGATGAAATTCCTTATCCGCCAGCATGCCACATCCCTGCGCCTTGCCCTTATTCTGGGGTTGCTGGTGCTGGCATTCGCGTTCAGCACGGATTTCCAGCGCATCGCCGCTGGCGTCGCGGTCTTCCTGCTGGGCATGATGATGCTGGAAGACGGGTTCAAGGCATTGGGCGGCAGTGTGCTGGAACGCATGCTGTCACGCGCTACGGGCACATTGCCGCGCGCCTTGGGGTTTGGCGCGGCCGCAACGGCCATCACGCAATCCAGCTCGCTAGTGTCGGTCATCTCAATTTCCTTCCTCAGTGCGGGGTTGATCACGCTACAGGCCGGAATCGGCATCATCTTCGGGGCGAATCTGGGCACGACGACAGGGGCGTGGCTGATTGCGGGGGTGGGCGTCAAGGTTGATATCGCCGCCTATGCGCTGCCTTTGCTGGCGCTTGGCACCGTGCTGATGTTCCAGCGCGACCCGCGCAGTCACGGGGGCGGGCAGGTGCTGACGGGCGTCGGGCTGTTGTTTCTGGGGATTGCCTTTATCAAGGACGGGTTTGACGCCTTCAGCGCCGGTTTTGACCTGACGCGCCTTGCGCTGGGCGGGATTGTCGGGCTGGTGGTCTATGCGTCCCTTGGGGCCTTGGCCACGGTTGTCATGCAGTCCAGCCATGCCGCGATGCTGCTGGTCATCACCGCGCTGGCGTCCGGCCAGATCGGCTATGACAATGCGCTGGCCGTGGCGATTGGCGCCAATATCGGCACCACAGTCACGGCCCTGATCGGGGCGGGGTCGGCCAATTATCAAGGCAAGCGTCTGGCGCTGGCGCATCTGATTTTCAACACCATGACGGCATGTGTCGCGCTGGTGCTGATTGTGCCGTTGCGTTTCGCGGTGGACGGTATAAGCGATGCGCTGGGTATTGGCGCAGATGATTTTGCCCTGCGTCTGGCAGTGTTCCACACGCTTTTCAACCTGCTGGGCATTGGCTTGATGATTCCGCTGATCCCGCGGCTGATACGGTTTCTGGAACGCCGCATTGCCACACCCTCCTCCAGTATCAGCCGTCCGCGGTTCATTGCCGCGCAACTGGGGGATTTCCCCGCCCCGATCCTTGCGGCCCTGCAAAACGAATTGTGGCACCTGTATCGCAATGCCGCCGCGCTGATCAGCGAGGGGCTGAACATGCGACTGGAGGATCTGCGCGCCTCGCGCGATGTGGCGACCACAGTGTCGCGCAGCCGCGAGGCGATTGGCGTCGATTTCGATGCCCGCTATCACGACAAGATCAAATCGCTGCATGCCGCGATTCTGGATTTCACGGCCAGCAAGGCCAGTCTGGCCCTGCCCAAGGATGCTCAGGCGCGCTTGCAGGAACTGCGCGACGGGGCGAATGCACTGGTGCGCGCGGTCAAGGCGGCCAAACACATGCGCGCGAATGTGCAGCGGTTCACGCAGGGGGAACATGGTGCAATCACCAGTCTTTATGACGCGTTGCGCAGTGAAATCGGCGAATTGCTTGCGGAAATTGCCCAGTTGGAGGCCCTGCCCGAAGACCAGCGCAGTGCCTTGACACTGCAAGAGGATCGCGCGGCCCTTGGCCAGACATATGCGACCTATGCGCTGCGCGCCGAACGCTTGTTGCAGGCCCGCCAGATTTCGGCGGGCAATGCGGCCTCGTTTCTGAATGATGCGCGCTATGCAGAGGAACTTCTGCTGTCGGTTCTGGATGCCGCGCAGGCCTATTTCCGCGAACCTGACAGCGCCCTTGCCGAGATCGAGCGTATTCTGGAAACCCCGCCGGACGAAACCGCGCAGGGCAGGGCGGGATTGTCATGAAATCGTTGCGATCATGGAGTATACTGAGATGGCGGCGTATTTTTGCGAAGGTGCCTTATGCCTGCGGATGATCTGGCGAAGAAACTGGGCAGGGTGTTTTCCCGTTTCGGGCAAGGCAGGGACCAGAAGGTCAAGCCCGCCGATGTCCGGAAGATCATCGACAAGCTGCATGCGCGCCGTGATGTCTTGCAAAAAGCGGTGGTTGCCGCTGCCGGCACACCGAAATCGGTGCGCTTGTCGCAAAAGCTGGCCAGTGTGGACCAGTTGCTTGCGCGCGCACAATGGCTGCTTGACGAAATCCAGACGCAGCAGCCTGACGGCCCAACACCGGATTGACCGACACCGCGCGGCCCGATAGCCATAAGTCAGGCTGGCAGAAGGGCGCGCGACATGACCAAGGCGGATACACAAGACAGATTGACGCGCTGCAAGCAGGTTCTGGGCGATCTGGTGGCCTTCCCGTCGGTGTCGGCAGATGGCAATCGCGCAATTACCGATTACCTTGCCGATGCATTGACGCAATCGGGCGCACGGGTCGAGGTGATGCCCGATGAAACGGGTTTGCAGGCCAATCTTTTTGCGACGATCGGGTCGGACGGGGATGACGGCGTCATCTTGTCCGGGCACACGGATGTGGTGCCGGTCGCTGACCAGCCATGGACGTCAGACCCCTTCGTGATGACCGAAGCGGACGGGCGGCTTTACGGGCGCGGCACATGTGACATGAAGGGGTTTGTCGCGGCTTGTGTGGCAATGGCGTCAGAGTATTCCGCGCGCGATTTGAAGCGCCCTGTGCATTTCGCCTTCACCCATGACGAAGAAACCGGCTGTTTCGGTGCGCAGCGTCTGACGGCCCTGCTGCACAGCCGCGGATTGCGGGCGCAGGCGGCCATTATTGGCGAACCGACACTGATGGCCGTGATTGACGGGCACAAGGGGTGTTATGAATATACCACCCGTATCACCGGCCTTGAAGGGCACGGCTCCAGCCCTGATCTGGGCGTCAATGCTGTGGAATATGCGGCGCGCCTTGCGTTGAAACTGACGGAACTGCGCCATGCGCTGAAGGAACGCGCGCCCGATAACTGTCCATTCGACCCGCCCCACAGCACCCTGAACATAGGTGCATTGCGCGGGGGGCAGGTGCATAATATTATCGCGGGCAGCGCGCGAATGGACTGGGAAATGCGGCCGGTCCATCCGTCTGACGCCGATTTCGTCAAGGCCGGACTGGCAGGGTATGTTGATGAATTGCGCGCGCAGATGCAGGCCATACACCCTGATGCCGATATCCGCACCGAGATCGTGGCCGAGGTTGTGGGCCTGATCCCGAAGGACACGAACCCCGCCCGTGATCTGGCCATGGCACTGACCGGCGCGAACGGGGCGGGTCTGGTACCGTTCGGGACCGAAGCGGGGTTATTCCAAAGCATTGGCGTTGCATCGGTCCTGTGCGGGCCGGGGTCTATTGCGCAGGCGCACAAGCCGGATGAGTATATCGAGATCGCGCAGCTTGAACGCTGTCTGGATATGCTGCACCGGCTTGGCAAAACCCTGGAACGTGCCTGAACCCCTGTGCTCCCGTGCCCTGCGCTTGTGTCAATAGGACGTTCGTTGAGGGTCTGTTAATGCGATAGTGTGATAAATCTATCCTATCCAGTGCAAAGCTGTGATTGACGGGGCGCGTTTGGACAGCAACACTAGGCTATGACGGACAATTATAGATTGTGTGCGCAAGACCAGCAACCAACCACAGGGCGTGGGCTGGAGCGCTTGGCCATTGATCTGCTGAACCGCCTTGCGGCGGTGAATACCGCGCAGGCGGAAACTGTCATAAATGATGTTCTGGCGGAACTGGGGCACGCTGCCGGACTGGACAGAACCTATCTGTTCTGGATGCGGGACGGGTCGTATTGGGATTACACCCATGAATGGGTTGCCCCCGGCATTGCCCCGATGAAAGATGAACTTCAGGGGCTGCCGCATGAGGTGATCATGCCGTGGTATACGCAGTTTCTACAGGGCAACTCTGTCTATATCGCCCGTGTTGATGACCTGCCTGATGAACGCATCAGCGAACGTGCCTCGTTGCAGATGCAAGGGGTGGTATCACTGCTTGCCGTACCGGTGGTCGAGAAT
This sequence comes from Roseinatronobacter sp., assembly GCF_051859525.1. NCBI lineage: Bacteria > Pseudomonadati > Pseudomonadota > Alphaproteobacteria > Rhodobacterales > Paracoccaceae > Roseinatronobacter > Roseinatronobacter sp. The sequence goes on from NZ_JBHYFM010000010.1 coordinate 39,127, forward strand.
GGCCTGCCGGTGGGGTTTGTCGGTTATGACACCGTGAACGGCCCGCGTGATTTCAGTGAAGATGATATGTTCCTGCTGCGTTCGGTTGCGAATGGTGTCGGCGGGTTGAACATGCGCCTGAAGGCAGAGCAGGCGCTGCGTGAAAGCCGCGACCAGATGGCGGCCACCTTGCGCGCAATGCCGGACCTGATTGTAGAAGTGGACCGGCAAGGCATCATCTGCATGGCCCACACCTCCAATGACCAGATTGAGATGATGCCCCCTGACAAATTGCTGGGCAGGGCGCTGGTTGATACATTGCCGCCGGCGGTTGCCGGCATCGCAAGCGAAATGATGCGCGATGTGGATGCTGGCAAGGACACCCCGCCCCGTCGCTATGCCCTGACGGTCCGCGGGCAGGACAGGTGGTTCGAGGCCCGCGCGGCGCAGTGGCACAATAAAGCTGGCGGATATGTTTTCATCATTCGTGATATATCCAACGAACAGGATGCCGCTCGCCGCGAGGAAACGCGCATCAAGCAGCTTCAGCAGATATTCGACAATGCCCCGATTGGCATTGTCCAAAGTGACTTGCATTCCGGCCAGTTTCTGGATGCGAATCCGGCCTTTTTGCGGGCTTCCGGCTATGACCGTGCGGCGTTCAGGCAGTTGCACATGGCGCAGATCACAACGCCTGACAGTATGCAGGACGCGCTGCACCAGCTTGATATTGTTCTGCAAAAGGGCCGCTACGGGCCGATAGAACAACGCTATTTCAGGGCCGACGGGTCGGTCGCACATATCCGGCTTAGCGGGGTGCTGGCCACAGATACGGACGAACGCCCCGCAATCTGGCATTTCGTGGATGACCAGACAGACCGGCGCGCCCATGAGGCCGAGATTGACCAGCGCAAGCAGGAAGCCGAAGCCGCACGCCAGCGCCTTGTTGCCGCCGTCGAATCCTTGGTGGACGGTTTTGCCATTTATGACCCTGACGACAGGCTTGTGCTGTGCAACCAGCCCTACAGGGACAATTTTCACAAATCGGGTGAATTGCTGCAACCCGGCATGCGGTACGAAGATGTCATTCGCCTGCGACTGAAGCATGGTGAATACAAGAACCTGACCGAACAGGATGAGGACTGGATCGCCAGACGCATGGCAGACCGGCGCCAGCCCCTGATCGAGGCTGAGGAAGAAATGTCGGACGGGCGCTGGATGCGCATCTATGAAAAGGGCATGCCTGACGGGGGGCGTGTCACCTTGCGTATGGATGTGACGGAATTGCGCAAGGCACAGCAGCGGCTGGAGCTGGTCATCGAGGGGGCGCGTGTTGGCACATGGGAATGGAATCTTGAAAACCGCGTGACGCTTGTGAACAAGATGTGGGGCGAAATGCTGGGCCGTGACATCAAGGGCGACGCCCTTGGTGTGCAGGAGTTTCGCAGCATCATGCATCCGGACGATATTCCCGTGGTTGATGCGGATTTCAATGACATTCTCGCACTTGGGGCGAACAAACTGGACCGGAAACTGCGGCTGAAACACGCCGCGGGAAACTGGCTATGGGTGCACCTGCGCGGGAATGTGGTGCGGCGCGCGGCAGACGGGCGCGCCTTGCAAATGTCGGGCATCGCGCTTGATGTCACCGAAGAAGTCGAACGCGAGCAGGCGGTTCTGGCGGCGCGCGATGCGCTTGAGGCTGCGATGAACGCGCGCGACATGGCCGAGAAGCGCCTTATTGATATCACCGAAAGCAGCTCTGACTGGTTTTGGGAACAGGACGCAGATGAACGGTTCACATATGTTTCGGGCGGGTATTTGCGCACAGTCGGGGAATCGCCCGGCCACATCGGCAAAACCCGCGCCGAATTGAACGCAAGAAACTCCGACCCCAAAATCCAGGCCGATCTGGCAGAGTTGTCAGCCACGATGACTGCGCAGCTACCGTTCAGCAACTTCGTCTACTGGATACGCAAACGAAACGGCGACAAGGTCTGGCTGCGTGCAAGCGGGGTGCCCTTCTTCGATGGAAACGGGGTGTTTCAGGGGTATCGTGGTGTGGGTTCGGACATCACACCATTGATCCAGGCGCAGGAACAGGCCCATGCGGCGGGGCAGGCCGCGCTGGCGGCAAGGGCGCAGCTTTATTCTGCGGTCGAGGCGTTGCAGGACGGTTTTGTCCTGTTCGATGCACAAGACAGGCTGGTTCTTGCCAATTCGCATTTCCGCGAAATCTATCCTTTGTCCGCCCATATCATGACCGAAGGGGTATCGTTTCGCGATGTTTTGCGCGCCTCTCTCGATGCGGGAGAGATTGCCGATGCCCTTGGGGATGAGGAGGGATGGCTTGCGCAGCGGCTGGCCCATGACCGCTGCACCGAGCGTGTCTTTGAGCAGCGCCTGACCTGCGGGCGCATTCTACGTGTATGCGAAATGCCAACGCGTGACGGTGGCCATGTAAGTCTGCACACCGATGTGACCGAATTGCATAGGGCGAGGGAGGCCGCAGAGGCCGCCAACCGCGCGAAATCGACATTCCTTGCCAATATGAGCCATGAAATCCGCACCCCTATGAACGGTATTCTGGGGATGGCAGAATTACTGTCGGATACCGAATTGTCGGATCAGCAGTCCCACATGCTGGACACAATCCGCACATCCGGCGACGCGCTCTTGACGATCCTGAACGATATTCTGGACCTTGCGCGGATCGAGGTTGGCAAGCTTGCGCTTGACCCTGTGGCATTCGTTCCCCAAAAACTGCTCCACCGCATGCAATCGCTTCACGGTGTGAACGCACATGCCAAAGGGTTGACGATGCAGCTGGATCTTGGGGCGGGGCTGGACAGGGCTCGCATCGGGGATGAACATCGTCTGGGGCAGGTGTTGGGCAATATTCTTGGAAACGCGGTAAAGTTCACCGAAGCGGGGTCGATCCGTCTGGTTGCCCGCGAGCTTGGTGAAAAGGAGGTGTTGTTTTCGATAACTGACACCGGCATTGGCATGACCGAAGACCAGCTGGCCCGCGTGTTTGATGAGTTCGAGCAGGCCGACAATTCTGTGACGCGCCGTTTTGGGGGGTCCGGTCTGGGATTGTCCATTGTGCGCAAACTGGTCCAGATCATGGATGGCCAAATGGATATTGCCAGCGCGGCGGGGCAGGGCACGCGCATTGACCTGCGCCTGCCCTTGCCGCTGGCAGGTGACGGCGTTGGCGAGACGGTGGCGGGAACGAATATTGTGCCGGACCTGCCGCCTGATCTTCGGGTTCTGGTTGCCGAAGATAACAGGACCAATGCCACGATCCTGAAATCCATGCTGCGCAAGGTCGGGGTGCGTGCGGATTTCTGTGAAAACGGGCAACAGGCCTGCGAGGCGTGGAAACCCCGGACATATGACATCTTGCTGCTGGATATTTCGATGCCGGTTATGGACGGGTTCGAGGCGCTGAACTGTATCCGGACACGCGCGGCGCAGCTGGGTGACGCCCCGCCCCTGGCCATCGCAGCGACGGCCAACATCATGCAGGACCAGATCAGGACTTATTTCGACAAGGGCTTTGTTGCGGTGCTGGGCAAACCCTACAAGTCGGCCGAACTTGTCCATGCCCTGGCGCAGGCTTTGCAAAGCAAGGCCGGTATTGCCGACTGATCAGGAACGCTGATCCGGCCGCGTATGGCACGCGCGCGGGAAAATCGCCCCGGCCTGCATTGCAAGCCAAGACACAAGGCGCTAACAGGGCTGCGGTTTTCATCTACAGGCGGAGCGCTGCTATGACATCCCCATTGCGACTTGGAATTGCAGGGCTTGGCACTGTCGGGGTGGGGCTGGTGCGGATAATCCAGCGGAACGCGGACTTGCTGACGCAGCGCACGGGCCGCGAGATCGTCATCTCTGCGGTCAGTGCCAAATCCCGCACCCGCAATCGCGGTGTCGACATTTCAATGTATGATTGGGAAGATGACCCTGTCGCGCTTGCCCGTCGTGGTGATGTGGATGTGGTCGTCGAGTTGATGGGCGGCGAGAATGGCCCCGCCAAAGCCCTGACCGAGGCGGCGCTGGATGCGGGCAAGGATGTTGTCACCGCAAACAAGGCCATGCTGGCGCTGCACGGGCAGGAACTGGCCGAACGCGCCGAAGCGGCCGGCGTTGCCTTGCGCTTCGAGGCGGCGGTCGCTGGCGGGATTCCTGTCATCAAGGCGCTGTGCGAAGGGTTGGCGGGGAACCGCATTACCCGTGTCAAAGGGGTGATGAACGGTACCTGCAACTATATTCTGACCCGCATGGAAGATGCGGGCCTGCCCTATGAAACCGTGTTCGAGGAGGCAAACCAGCTTGGCTATCTGGAAGCTGACCCGACATTGGATGTGGGCGGGATAGATGCCGCACATAAACTGACATTGCTGTCGGCCATTGCCTTCGGGGTGAAACCGGATTTCGACGCCATCCAGACATCGGGGATCGAGCGCATCTCGATCGAGGATATTCGTGCCGCCGCAGATCTGGGCCTGCGCATCAAGCTGCTGGGGGTGGCGCGCGTCACCGGCCGCGGGCTGGAGCAGTCCATGTCACCCTGTCTGGTGCCCGCCGACAGCCCGCTGGGCCAGTTGAAGGGCGGCACGAACATGATCGTCATCGAGGGGGACGCCGTCGAGCAGGTCATTCTGCGCGGCCCGGGTGCTGGCGAAGGGCCGACAGCAAGTGCCGTGATCGGGGATGTGGTCGATATTGCGCGCGGCATGCGGCTGCCGGTCTTTGGCCAGCCCGCAGCGACGCTGCAAGCTGCCGTCTCGGCCAAGGCGACTGCGGCAAAGCCGTGGTATCTGCGCATGTCGTTGCTGGACAAACCCGGTGCGCTGGCAAAAGTGGCCGAAGCGCTTGGCAATGCCGGCGTGTCCATCAACCGCATGCGCCAGTATGACCACGACGACACCCGCGCGCCTGTTGTGATTATCACGCATAAGACAACACGCGATGCAATCGACCATGCCTGCACATTGGCTGCCGGAACAGGTGTCCTTGTGGGGGAACCCGTCGCAATGGCGATTGAGGAAGATTGAGCGCGTAATTCGCGCCATTCATCCCCGAGTTGGCGCAACCACGCCAGTCAAGGCTTGTGTCGGGCACAAGGCGGGGTCTAGATAGCGCGAAAGCGCATTTGGCAAAGGAACCCCGCAATGACGACTTCCCCCGAATTTCATGACCGCATGCTTTCGCTGGGCCTTGCCCGCGTATCGGAAGCCGCAGCGCTGGCATCTGCCAAACTGGTCGGGCGTGGTGACGAAAAGGCGGCGGATCAGGCCGCTGTAGATGCGATGCGCACGCAGTTGAACATGCTGGATATTGCGGGACGTGTCGTCATTGGCGAAGGTGAACGGGATGAAGCGCCGATGCTGTATATCGGCGAGGAGGTGGGCAACGGAAATGGTCCCGAAGTGGATATTGCGCTGGACCCGCTGGAAGGCACGACCCTGACAGCCAAGGATTTCCCCAACGCACTGACCGTTATCGCCATGGCCCCGCGCGGCACAATGCTGCATGCCCCCGATGTCTATATGGACAAGCTGGCAATCGGTCCGGGCTATGCGCCCGACACTGTGACCATGGACATGACCCCGTCAGAACGCGTGCGTGCCTTGGCCAAGGCCAAAGGCTGCGCGCCCTCGGATATTTCCGTTTGCGTTCTGGAACGCCCCCGCCATGAAGATATGATCGCTGATCTGCGGTCCACGGGGGCTGCCATCCGCTTGATCATGGACGGGGATGTGGCCGGTGTGATCCATTGTGCCGAAACCCAGATCACGGGCATTGATATGTATATGGGATCTGGCGGCGCGCCAGAGGGCGTGCTGGCCGCTGCGGCATTGAAATGCATGGGCGGGCAGATCTATGGCAGGCTGCTGTTCCGCAACGAGGATGAAACCGCCCGCGCGCGCCGCGCAGGAATCGAGGATCTGGACAAGGTCTATACCCGTGACGAAATGGTGACGGGGGATGTTATCTTTGCGGCAACAGGCGTGACCGACGGGTCCATCGTCAAGGGCATCCGTACCGAACCGGGCTGGGTGACCACAGACACATTGCTGATGCGTTCGAAAACCGGATCGGTGCGGCGCATGAGCTATCGCACGCCGATCTGAACCAGACAGGGTGGGGGCGCTGCCCCCACACCCCCGGAGTATTTTGGACAAGATGAAACCAGACCAGAACACGGCCTTGTTGTTGATCGACTTTCAGAAGGGGTTTTCCGCGCCAGTTTGGGGGGCGCGCAACAATCCTGACGCCGAAGCGCGCGCAAGCTGTCTGCTGGAGGCATGGCGCGAGGCTGGCGCGCCTGTTGTTCATGTCCGGCATCTGAGCCTTCAGCCTGCAAGCCCGTTGACAGGCGAGGGCGCTGAATGGATCGCGGATCTTGCCCCGCGCACCCAAGAGGCCGTGTTTGAAAAGCATGTCAATTCGGCCTTTATCGGGACGGGGTTGCAGGACTGGCTGCACCGCCATGAAATCGGTGCGCTGGTCGTTGCGGGCCTGACGACACCGCATTGTGTATCCACGACCTGCCGGATGGCTGCCAATCTGGGGTTTCAGGTGACGTTGTCGCATGATGCCTGTGCGGCGTTTGACAGCAATGCAGACACCGGTTGGTGCCCTGACGCGCCCGCCGCGTCTGCACAGCAGGTCCATGACATGGCTGTGTCCCATCTGCATGGAGAATTCGTGACCGCGCGATCCGTGCACGCGGTTCTGTGCAATGACTGATGCGCCAGCATTTCTTGGGGTCGCGCGTTCGGCCACAGGGCGGCGCTGGGTCGGACCGGATGCCGCCTGCGACCGGCTGGCAGAAACGATAGCCCAAGGCAGCCGCCTGCCGCGCGCGGTATGTGCGGTTCTTGCGCGGGCTGGCGTGGCACCGGATCAGGCCGAGCGCTACCTGACACCAACGCTGCGCGAGGATTTGCCGGACCCGCGCAGCCTGCTGGATATGGAGCCAGCCGCCGCGCGTTTCTTGCAGGCGGTTCTGGGGCGCGAACGAATAGCCATTTTCGCGGATTACGATGTGGATGGCGGTGCATCGGCGGCATTGCTGATTTGCTGGCTAAGGGAGATGGGGCACCGCGCGACACTTTATATTCCCGACCGTATCGAGGAAGGCTATGGCCCGAACGAGGCGGCAATGGCCGAACTGGCAGCGGTGCATGAGCTGATTATATGCGTCGATTGTGGCACGCTTAGTCATGGCCCGATTGCAGCTGCACAGGCCGCAGATGTCATTGTTCTGGATCACCATCTGGGGGGCGAAACCCTGCCATCCGCTGTGGCCGTCGTGAACCCCAACCGGCAGGATGAAACCGCTGATCTGGGCCATCTTTGTGCTGCGGCTGTGGTATTCCTGATGCTTGTTGAAAGCAACCGGCGCCTGCGCGAGGGGGGCAAGGCCGGACCTGACCTGATGGGCATGCTGGATCTGGTCGCGCTGGCGACCGTGGCCGATGTGGCCCCGCTGATCGGGGTGAATCGGGCCTTCGTTCGGCAGGGGTTGCGGGTCATGGCAGATCGCAAGCGCGCAGGGCTGCGGGCCCTGTCTGATATTGCGCGGCTGGACACAGCGCCAAAGGCCTATCATCTGGGGTTTGTTCTGGGGCCGCGCGTCAATGCGGGCGGGCGGATCGGGGCGGCGGATCTGGGCGCACGGCTTCTGGCCACGGATGACCCGCATGAAGCCACCGCCCTGGCCGAGAAGCTGGAAGCCCTGAACGCCGAGCGGCGCGAGATCGAAGCGCATGTGCGATCTGCCGCGTTGGCGCAGGCCGAATCGCGCGGGCTGGACGGTCCGCTTGTCTGGGCCGCGCAGGAAGGTTGGCACCCCGGTGTGATCGGCATTGCCGCCGCGCGCCTGAAAGAGGCCACAGACCGCCCCGCCATTGTTATCGCGTTGGATGGCGAGACTGGAAAAGGGTCGGGCCGGTCCGTTCCGGGCATTGACCTGGGCGCGGCAATCCAGCGGCTGGCGCATGAGGGGCTGTTGCTGAAAGGGGGCGGGCATAAGATGGCGGCCGGCCTGACAGTGACGCGCGCCAATCTGGACCATGCGATGACGCGACTGGCCGAGTTGCTGGCCCGGCAGGGGGCCGCAGACAGGCCTGTATCGGGCCTGAAGCTGGATGGCTTGATGATGCCCGCGGCGGTCACGCCCGAACTGATCGAGCAACTGGACAGGGCAGGACCGTTTGGCGCCAGCATGCGTGCGCCACGTTTTGCCTTTGCAAACATGACCATAAGGTCCACGCGCCCGATGGGGGAGTCGCATCTGCGGCTCCGCTTCGGCGGGGATCATGGGCCTGCACTGGATGCTGTCGCATTTCGTGCATTTGAAACGGAACTTGGCGCCGTTCTGATGCAATCGCAGGGGCGCAGCCTGCATCTGGCAGGGCAAATAGAGATCAACCACTGGGGCGGACGCCAGACCCCCCAACTGCGTCTGGAAGATGCCGCAATACCAGATGCAGGACCGAATTAAAAAACTGACCGTTTCATGTCTGATTCTGTAAGAAAACCACTTGCGCTACCCGCGCGCTTTGCCTAAACAGCGCCTCACCACCCAGTGGCCCGTTCGTCTATCGGTTAGGACGCCAGGTTTTCAACCTGGAAAGAGGGGTTCGATTCCCCTACGGGCTGCCACTTAATCATTATTTTCCTTTCGATTAAGTGGGTTACGGATAGATTTGTCCAACCCGTTTCTGAGGTTGGACAAGGTTTGTTCTGGATTTGCTCCAGAAAGCCTGGAAAGCCCGCTATCAGTGAGCCGCCCTCGATCCGCCTTACGCGTATAGGTTGCCGTCTCTTTCGGGGTTGCGTGCGCAAGGAATGACATGATTTCAAATTCAAGGCCGCCGAGGAACTGAACGCCAATCCCGCACAGGCCGCCGAGAACGCGGCCCCCTTCGTCGAGCGCGCAGCGCCCATGCTGGCGCAGGCCATTCCCTTCGCCAATATCAATGTGTTGGCGGCCCATGTTGCGCGGACAGAGATCGAGGCACTGTATCAGGCGCTGATTGCGGCAGATGCGGGTATCATTGGCGGCGCGTTGCCGGATGATGGGCTTTATGCCGTCTGATGCAAGCCTGACCGCGCGGCGGGCAGAATGGGCCGAGATGCTGCCCATTCTGGCCGCACGCGCGGCCCTGCGGTTTGGCCCGCCGACCTTGGGGATCGCGTTGTTTCTCGCCGCATGGCAGGCCGCGCATTGGCATTACGGGGCGTTCATCCTGCCGTCACCGTGGCAAACCCTGCTGGCCGTCTGGGCCACGCTGTCCAGTGCCAGCGGCTGGGCGGCGCTGGGGGCTACCGTCAGTCGGGTCGGGCTGGCGCTTGGCCTGTCGGGGTTGATTGGCGGTGGGCTGGGGTTGGTCGCGGGCTATCTGTGGCTGATCCGCGCGTCCTTGGCCCCAGTGGCCACGATCCTGCTGGGCATGCCCGCGACGGCCTGGGTGATCCTGACGATGATCTGGTTCGGTCCCTCGCATGGGGCAATCCTGTTCACCATCGCCATCGTGATCGGCCCGATCCTGTATATCGGCACGGTGGACGCGGTGCTGACCCGCGACCGGCGGCTGGAGGATATGGCGGCGAGTTTCGGCGCGTCCCGCTGGGCGCGTTTCCGCACCATCGCCTTGCGGCAAATCCTGTCCAGCCTTGGCCCGGTCTTTGGCATCGCGCTTGCGCTGGGATTCAAGGTGGCGATCATGGCGGAACTGGTGACGAATGTTGCCGGGCTTGGCGCGCAGATGGCACGGGCGCGGGCGCATATGGATATTGACCTCGCTCTGGCCAATGTCGCCTTGGCGGTTGCAGGGCTGGTCATCATCGAACATCTGGTGATCCGCCCGTTTCAGACGCGGCTGGGGCAATGGAAACGGGGCGCGGCATGAGCGGGCTGACACTGGCGACGATCAGCCACAGCTTCAGTGCGCGGCGCGTGCTGGACACGGTTTCGCTGGTCATTCGTCCCGGCGAACTGGTGGCGCTGGTCGGCCCTTCAGGCTGCGGCAAGAGCACGCTGGCGGCGATTGCCGCTGGCATAGTGAAACCCGATCAAGGCCGCATCCTGCGCCAGTATCAGCGCCATGGCATGGTGTTCCAGCAATCGCGCCTGCTGCCCTGGGCCAACGCACGCGACAATATCGCCTATCCGCTGACGCTTGGCACATTGCCCCGCGCGCAGATCACCGAACGCACTGACGCGGCCGCGCAAGCCGTGGCGCTTCTGCCCGATGATCTGGACAAACTGCCCGTGCAACTCTCGGGCGGCATGCGCGCCCGCGTGGCCATTGCCCGCGCGCTGGTGGTGGAACCCGAGTTCCTGATTTTTGATGAACCTTTCGCCGCCCTTGACCCCGCCTTGCGCCGCCGGATGCAGGATCTGGTCCTGTCACTGGCCAAGGCACGCGGCTTTGGCGGGCTGTTCATCACCCATGACTTGCACGAGGCCGCGCGCCTGTCGCACCGCATTGCAGTCATGGACCGGCAGGGCAGGGGCATCTTGGGTAGCCTGACCCCGCCCGGCACACCCGGTGCGCGCAGCGAAGCGCAGATATTCGACTTCACCCAAGAGGCACGCAATCACCCCTTGCTGCATGATCTGCTCAATGTCGATGAACGCGCCGTCACGCTCGATTGCGCCTGCGACACACTGGGGTTTCAACGCTGCTGTTGAGGAAAGCCTGGCGGTGAAGAAGCGGCGGTTTTGGACGCTACCCGACAGATAAGTGTTTTCTGGGCTGAAACGACGATCAGTGTTCCGCAAAGCAGAATATCTGCGTGTGAAAGGGCATGACATGAACGAGTTGGTGACAATCCCACGCGAAGAATATGACCGCTTGCGGGCGGCGGCGGAAGATCTCGCTGATGCGCAAAGCAACGACCGCACCAAGGCTCCGTCGCAGCACTGTGCGCCTTTGCTCATCCTCTTTCGGTTCGTCTGGATGACCTTACCGATCAGGCCCGGCCCATTGCGGGAAAGGGTGATGCGCGTCATCTTCCGGTGCCGGACCCCGAGGGCGAGGTTGCGCCTGATCACAGGTGCTTGATCCAATGGCGGAACCAAAGTAACACCATAACATGAATATGCTCCGGACCTTTTCGAATCGTCTGACCGCTGCGCTTCTCGCGCTGGCGCTGATGGTGCTTGGGTTTGGTCATCAACATGCCCCTGCCTTGCCTGCCGATCCCATGCTGGCCGCCTATATCCAGATGGGCGGCGAACTGGATGATCTTTGCGTCACGCAAGACGGCCCGCAGGGCATGGCCGAGGATTGTCCTGTCTGCACGCTGGCGCAGATCATGGCTCTGGGTGCGGATGCGCCTGACGCAGGCGTTGCCCTGCGCATCGCAATGCTGGACCTGCCCGCCGCAGGCCATTTGCTGGAGCACGCGCATAACTCACGCGGCCCGCCTGCACGCGGCCCGCCGCTGTTTCTTGTCTGATCGCTGAAACCCGGTGGCGCTTGCGCTGCCGGTGACACCCATATCATTCAAGAAAGACACATCATGCGTATCCTCGCTCTTGCGGCCATGACCGCACTCGCCACGCCCGCGCTGGCCGACCAACCCGTCACCATCAATTTCGCCGCCGAAATGGCAGGCACCCCCTTCACCTGCGCGCAGGCCTATGACGGCATCGGCGTGACCGAGTCCACGGTCGAGGTCGCCGATTTCCGCGTCTTCGTCACCAATGCCCGGCTGATCGGCGCAGATGGCGCCGAGACCCCCATCGCGCTGGATCAGGACGGTATCTGGCAGCTGGACAATGTCGCGCTGCTGGATTTCGAGGACGCGACCGGCACCTGCGTCAATGGCACGCCCGACATGAACACCACGCTGCGCGGCACAGTGCCCGCAGGGGAATATACTGGTCTGGCCTTCGATATCGGCGTGCCGTTCGAATTGAACCACGGCGACCCCACGCTGGCCGCGTCGCCCCTGAACCTGACCGCGATGTTCTGGAACTGGCAGGGCGGCTACAAGTTCATCAAGGTCGAACTGTCCTCGACCGGCCTGCCCGTCACCCATGACGCCAATCGCGGCTGGGCGCTGCATCTGGGCGCGACCGGCTGCGCATCCGAGGCGCGGACCGTCGCGCCGGAAGCCGAATGCGCCAATCCGAACCTTGTGGATGTGCGTTTCGACAGTTTCGATCCCGCTGCCGACACTGTCTTCTTCGACGTGGCCCCGGTGCTGGCCGAGGCCAATGTGGATATGAACACCCCCGAAACCAGCCCCGGCTGCATGTCCTTCCTGAATGACGACGACTGCGTGCCCGTGATGTCGCGCCTCGGCCTGCCTTTCCGCGACATCGCGGCGGGCGAGCAGCTTTTCGCAACGATGCGCTAAGCCCATGCGCGCCGTGGCCTTGGCTGCGGCGCTGAGCGGGGCGGCAAGCGCGGGACTGGCCTATGACTGGGCCATTCCCGACTGGCTGCCGCCCCCGCCAGTGCCCGGCGATATTGTGATGAGCGATGCTCTGGTCGATCTGGGCCGGCATCTGTTCTACGACCAGCGGCTGTCCGTCGATGGCTCGATGTCCTGCGCATCCTGCCATGAACAGGCGCGCGCCTTCACCGACGGGCGCGCGGTGTCGGTCGGCGTGACGGGGCAGGCAGGCGGGTTCAACGCACCGAGCCTTGCCAATGTGGGCTATCTTCCCACGCTGACCTGGGCCAATCCGATGGTGGACAGTCTGGAATTTCACGCGCTGATCCCGCTTTTTGGCGAGGATCCGGTGGAAATGGGCAATGCCGGGCAGGAGCAGGCGCTTTTTGCGCGGCTGATAGAGGATGCGCATTATCAGGATGCGTTTGCTAGCGCCTTCCCCGACCGCCCGCAGGCTGACCTGTTTACCATCACCCGCGCGCTTGGCGCGTTCCAGCGGACGCTGATTTCCGTGGGCAGCCCCTATGATGCCTTTGTCTATGGCGGCGACCGCACGGCCATGTCCGACGCGGCCCTGCGCGGGATGGATCTGTTCTTCGACCATCGGCTGGAGTGTTATCACTGCCATCTGGGCCTGAACTTCACCAACAACCTCGTCACCTCGCGCAGCGCCATGCCCGAGACGGGGTTTCACAACACGGGCCTTGGCGCCTCGGTCGGGATGGAGGAGTTCACCCTGGACCCGCGCGACCGGGGCCGCGTGCGCACCCCGTCGCTGCGCAATGTCGCCGTGACCGCGCCCTATATGCATGACGGGCGGTTCCAGACGCTGGAACAGGTCATCCGCCACTATGCAGCGGGCGGCGAGGCTGCGCGACTGGGCACGCCTGATCCGCTGCGCGATCCGCTGATTATCGGATTTCAGATCTCTGACGCGGAAATCGCCGATCTGACCGCCTTTCTGCAAAGCCTGACGGATGAGGATTTCCTTGCCGATCCGGCCTTCGCGAACCCCTGGCCAGAGGGACATCTGGCCAATGGCGGGATTGCTGTCCTGCCCGAGAACGATCCTTCATGAAACGGGAGAGAAACACCATGAAGACGACCCTGATGACCCTTGCCGCCCTGGCCCTTTCGGCCCCTGCGGCCTTTGCCCATGCCACGCTGGAGCAAAGCGAAGTCACCCATAATGTCCGCGAGCGCATGGTCGTGCGCATCCCGCATGGTTGCGGCGACGAGGCAACGTTGCGCGTGCGCGTGGCCATTCCTGACGGCATCAATGCCGTGCAGCCCATGGTCAAGGCCGGTTGGGATCTGAGCGTGGTCACTGGCCCGCTGGCCGAACCCTATCACAGCCACGGCACCGAGATCACCGAGGGCGTGCGCGAGATCATCTGGGAAGGCGAATTGCCGTCCGAATTCTACGACGAATTCGTCTTCCGCGCGCGGTTCACCGAAGCCCTGCCTGCGGGCGAATTGGTCCATATTCCGGTCGTGCAGGAATGCGCCAATGGTGCGGAACGCTGGATCGAAATTCCTGCGGACGGACAATCGGCTGGCGATCTGGCCTATCCGGCCCCGGCCGTGATGGTTCTGCCTGCTGCCGATCACGGGCATAGCCACGGCCATTCGCACAGTCATTCCCACGGCCATAGCCACGGGAATTAAGCAATAGCGGCAGGGCCGGGGTTTTCGGAGGCGTCCCTTCCCCGACATGTTGGTCGCAATTTCGAACCGCAAAAGCCTGTCAACTTTTGCTGAAATTGCTTCTGCCTGCCGTTTGTCGCGGAGTGTTCAGTTCCCGTTCACTGCGCATCACTTCCTGCCGGGTGCGGTTTCCCGGCCCGGCGGGCTTTTTCAGGATACATGATGCTGCGCGTGCTTGTCATCTTCTTCGTTTCGCTGATCCTGCCGATGCAGGCGCTGGCCCATGCGCAGTTGCGCGGGGCAGAGCCTGCTGCTGGCACTATAATCGACGTTGCGCCGCAAGAAATCATTTTGACGTTCAACGAACCCATCGCCCCCTTGCAGGCGCGGCTCTTCGGCCCGGATGGCGCGGCGACAGATGTCGAGGCCCGCGCCCTAGGCCCCGATCTGATCATCACTGCCCCGGATGGGCTGGCAGAGGGCACGCATGCGCTGTCATGGCGCGTGGTGTCGGATGATGGCCACCCGGTCGGCGGCACGCATGTGTTTTCCATTGGCTTCGAGACCGGCGCACCCGAAGCCGCGCCCGAGGCCCTGCCATTGCCCGCCGCCGTCGCGCGTGGCGCGCTGACCTTGGCGCTGGTCATCGGCGTCGGCGGCATGGTCTGGGCGGTGCTTTCGCAAACGCCCGCGCCGCGCGTAGCGGCTGCCGCGCTCTGGTCTGTGCCGCTCGCGTCCCTTGCGGTGCTGGGCGGGCAGGCGATGGACCTGACAGGCGACGGGGTGGCGGCGCTCGCCCGCATGGACGCTTGGGCCATGGCCGCAAACAGCCCCTTCGGGATTGCCGCAGGGCTTGCCGTGTTCGCAGGCGTGCTGGCCATGACGGGCCACCGCCTGCCCGTGCTGCTGGCTTGGGTGCTGGCGGCGCTGTCCTTCGCCTCGGCGGGTCACGCAGCGCGGGCAGAACCTGTGGCCCTGATGGCCCCGCTGGTCTTTGCCCATGCACTCGCGCTGATCTTCTGGGCGGGGGCGCTTCCGGGGCTGATCGTGGCCTTGCGTCGCCCGGATACAGAGGCGCTGATGCTGCGCTTCTCGCGCCTTGCCGTGCCGATGGTGGCGCTGCTGGTCCTGTCAGGCGCGGCGCTGGCATGGCGGCAGATCGAAACGCTGGATGCCCTGACCAGCACCGCCTATGGCTGGGTGTTCCTTGCCAAAATGGCGGTGTTTGCCTGTATTCTGGTGCTGGCCGCATGGCACAAGCTGCGCCTGACACCGATGCTGGCCAGCAATGGCGCATTGGCACGGCTTCGCTTCAACCGCTCGCTGCGGCTGGAACTGGGACTGATGCTGGCGCTGCTGGTCCTGACCGCCGCCTTTCGCCTGACACCGCCACCGCGCGCGATGGCCGATCTGCCGGAAAGCCACGTTGAGGTGCATCTGCACGGGCGCGAGAGCATGGCCGATATCGCCCTGATCCCCGGCAGGCCGGGGCAGAACCGCGTTGAAATCATCCCGCTGGACGGCGATTTCCAGCCCTTCACGCCGCTGGAAGTGACGCTGTTCTTCGCCAAACCCGAAGAGGGGCTGGAACGCATCGAGCTGCGCGCGACTATGGACGCTGATGGTCTCTGGACCGCTGGTCCTGTCCATCTGCCGCAGGGCGGCACATGGGATGTGGTGGCCGATGTCCTGATCACCGATTTCCGAAAGGAACTGATCGGCGGCGAGATGCAGTTGCTGCCATGAATGTTATAAGATAACGCACTCTCATGACAGATATCGCTGCACCCGCCACCGCTATGCCCCGCCGCTTCGAGATGCCCGCTCTGGGCGCGCTGTTTGCCCTGTCGGGCGCGGCGGCGCTGATCTATCAGGTGCTGTGGGTGCGGGAATTGGGGCTGTTATTCGGGTCCACCGCACAGGCGGCGGCGCTGACGATTGCGATTTTCTTCGCGGGCATCGCGCTGGGGGGCTGGTTGTTCGGGCGCATCTCGGCGCGGCTGGCGCGGCCCTTGCGCGCTTTTGGTCTGGTCGAGATTGGCGTGGCGGCGACCGCGCTGGGGCATTTTCTGGTCGCGGATGTGTATTTCCGACTCTACCCGACGCTCTTTGCACTGGTTGGCGGCAATCCGGTTCTGGAAACCGCGCTGAAAGCCTTGGTCGCGGCGACGATCCTGCTGCCCTCGGCCATTCTGATGGGCGGCACGCTACCCCTGATGGGCCAGCATGTCATTCGCGCGCGTGACAGCCTTGGGCGGATGGGGTCCGCGCTTTATGCGCTCAACACCGCAGGCGGGGCGATGGGGGCGCTGGCCGCGGGGTTCTTCCTGCCCATGTGGCTGGGGTTTTCGGGGGCCTATCTGCTGGCTGTCGGGTTTGATCTGTTTGTGGGCCTGTCGGCCATCATCATCGCTCGGCGTGCCTTGCCGATGGTCACTGAGCCACGCCCCGCCCGCGCCGCGATCCCCGCGCGGCTATGGGTCATCGCCTTCGCCTCTGGCTTTGCCACCCTCGCAGTCGAAGTCATCTGGACGCGCGCCTTCGCGCAGGTGCTGCAAAACTCGGTCTATACCTATGCGCTGGTGCTGACGGTGTTTCTGCTGGCGCTGTCACTGGGCGCGGCGCTGGCCAATGCGCTGAACCGGCTGTCACTGCGCCCTGAAACCGTGCTGACAGGCCTATTGCTGGCCTCTTGCGCCGTCATCGCCGCCACCCCGCATCTGTTCCACCATCTGACAGGCGGCTTGGGATATCTTGGCGGGCGCGCAGATTTCGCGGGCTATGTCTGGGAGGTCGGGCGCGTGGCGCTCCTCACCATGCTAATCCCCGGCACGATCCTCGGGGCCGTGTTGCCCTATCTGCTGCGCCTGATGGAAGGGGGCGGTGCAGCGGGCGCAGTGCTGGGTCGGCTGATCGCGGTCAATACCACAGGCGCGATATTCGGCGCGCTGGCGGGGGGCTTTGTGCTGCTGCCACTGGTCGGCATGTGGAAAGGGCTGT
Organism: Roseinatronobacter sp.; assembly: GCF_051859525.1. Lineage (NCBI taxonomy): Bacteria > Pseudomonadati > Pseudomonadota > Alphaproteobacteria > Rhodobacterales > Paracoccaceae > Roseinatronobacter > Roseinatronobacter sp. The sequence goes on from NZ_JBHYFM010000010.1 coordinate 56,185, forward strand.
GGCTGATGGGCGCGGTCTATGCGGGCTTAGTGTTGGCGCTCTGGCAGCCCACCGACGGCTGGGCCGCGCGGATCACGCGGTTTGCAGCGCTGGCGGGGGCTGTCATCCTGCTTGTGGGTCAGACGGGGCTGGACTCGACCCGCCTGAACCGGGGCGAGGAATTGCTGGCCTTTCGCGAAGGCCCCTCCGCCCATGTCGCCGCCGTCCAGCGCGGCGATGCGAAATTCATCCGCGTCAACAATTTCTACACGCTGGGCGGGTCCGGCGCGCTGGTGCCCGAACGCAACCAGACCATGATCCCGCTGCTGAGCCATCCCGCCCCGCGCGAGATTTTCTTCCTCGGCATGGGCACGGGCATTTCGGCAGGCGCAGGGCTGTTTGCGAACCCCGACCGCGTGACGGTCTGCGAGTTGCTGCCCGATGTGGTGGATTTCGCGGAAGCGTGGTTCCAGCCCTACACCAACGGCTTGTTCACCGACCCGCGCGTGACCATCCACCGCGAGGATGGGCGCCAATGCCTCGCCCGCTCCCCCGCCACATATGACATGATCATCGCCGATCTGTTCACGCCGTGGCGTGCAGGCGTGGGCAATGTCTATACGGTCGAACACTACCGCCTTGCGGCCAGCCGCCTGAACGCGGGCGGGGCCTATGTGCAATGGATGCCGCTGTATCAGGTGTCGCGCCGCGAATTCGAGATCATCGCCAACACAATGGCGCAGGCTTTCCCCGAGGTGACGCTTTGGCGCGGTGATCTCTATCCCGAACGCTCGATCCTGGCGCTGGTGGGCCGTAACGACCCCGCCCCGCTGGACCCTGCCACGCTGGCCGCCCAATGGCGCGCCATGACGGGCGAGGATACGCCCGATGAGGTGCTGATTGACCGCGCCCTGAAATTCTACGCGGGCAATGCCGCATCCGGCCTGTTCGCGCATGCGCCCGTCAACACGGATGACCACCCCTTGATCGAATATCTGGCCCCGCGCACCCATCGCGCCGTGATCGCAGGGACCGCGCAATGGCTGACCGGCTTTGAGCGGGACCGGCTTTACGCCGGTCTGTTGGACGCCCTGCCGCCCGAGGATGACCCGCATCTTGCACGACTGTCGCCAGCGCAGCGCGCCCTGCCGCGCGCGGGTGCGATCTATGCCGAGTGGCGGGGCCTGCGCAGCCGCAACGACCTGCGCGCAGGTGCCCTGTGGCAGGATTTCATCGCCCTGACCCCGCCCCATGCCCGCAACCCCGACAGCCCCGCCGGACAGGTCGCAACCGGCGGCATGGCATTCGGGGATGCGATGAACTGATCTTGCGAGCGCAAGGCGCCCTCCGGAGTTTTAGGAGACTGGTCAAAGCTCACTGCAGAACCGGGCGTAATGAACGTCCGCAATCATTCGATTCTGCGTATTCTATGCCAAGCTGTCCCCATGCCGCAAACCGCTGATGCTGTTGAAAAAATCTTTGTTGCAGTGCGGCAAGTCCCCTGATTCACTCGATTATGAGGGGATTGGAGGATTTCGTCATGACGGGCACCCAAACGGCACCGGCAGCTTTCATCGCCTCCTGACGTGCTTCCTCAGCCTTTTGTGCAGCAGTCAGCGCAGCGTTGCGTTCAGCGCGCAGTCTATCGAGTTCCTGCTGAAGCTGAGCAGTCGGATCGGACGGCGGCAGCGGCGGAACAAACGGACCTGTTGAAAAGTTCCGGTTAGATGTGCTGGCGCGCACATGCCATACCCCAAGCTGCACGCAGATCTTAAGGCAAGCAAGTGCCTCGCGGTGGTCACCCTTTCCATCATGTACCGCGACATTCCCGCGCTTGCGGCTACCTGCAATAGATTTCCTGTACCCTACTGCGCACCCCCCGAATCTTAGCCCGGATTCCCGGCCCAAGCCGAAACGCTTTAAAGGTCGGCTTGCAGGTCACCAGGATTACGCAGGTTTTCACATAGAATAGAAATAAATCTCTCAGATGCCGGCGACAATGTCCGCCCCCGACGCGTAATCACGGCAGCAGGGCGCGTGACCACAGGGTCTACCAGCGGGCGCCAGACCAGATCCGGGTCACGCACGGCACGCGCCAGATGCTCGGGGAAAATGCAAAGGCCCATCCCGCAGGATGCCAGCCAGGACGCGCTGTATAAAAATCCGATTTCATTGGCCACCCGCAGCTTTCCGCCCACATCCTGCAAGGTGCGTTCGACCAGTTCGCGCACGCCATAGTCGCGCCGCGAAACGATCAGTGGTTCATCACTCAGGGCTTTCCATGGTACATGATCGCGTTGGGCCAGCGGGTGGTCACGGGGACAGACCAGAAAAAGCGGGTCGTCATGCAAGATGATGCGGTCAAATTCGGTCATGTCAACAGGGGGGGTGCCGATGCCGAAATCGGCCTTTTCGTCACGGATGGTAGAGTAGAACTGGTTGGGCGCGCAATCGTCCAGAATGAGCCGGACTGCCGGATAGGTTGCACGAAACCTGCGCACTGTGTCGGGCAACAACGCGATGCCGGTTGCGGGCGTTGCCGCGACACGGATCTGCCCCCGTTCCAGCCCGTCCAGATCGCTGATAATGGACCCCAGCGTTTCCAGATCGCCCAACATGCGTTCGACAATGCCGATGATTTGCTCAATGGCAGGCGTTGGTGCCAGCGATCTGGTTGTGCGATCAAACAGGCGCGTGCCAAGTGCGGATTCTGCCTGACTTAACAGGACGCTGACGGCGGATTGGGTCACGTTCATGCGGTCCGCCGCAATGGCAATGCGCCGGCTTGCATAGACCGCGGACACTGCGCGAAGCTGGCGAAGTGTCAGATGATGGACGGCCATTTTATTCATAACCTTACTTAATTAATTATTGTGAATCTTTCATAACACTTCACAAGAAATGCGTATAGTCTTGTTCTGCGCGATGCCCTCAGGAGGAGGGGGTACGCCGCACTTCGCACAGGGAGGACCACATGATCGGACGCATTTTAGCCGTGGGGCTGGCTGTTGCCGCCGTCACTGGAATGGGCACAACCGCGCAGGCACAGCGCATCACCATCGGCACCAACCCACAAGGAACGCTGTACTATACTGTCGGAAGCGGGATTGCAGCAGCATTGCAGGAAAACCTGGGTCGCCAGGCGACGGTCCAGCCGTTCACCGGATCATCGGTCTACATTCCGTTGATCGCCGAGGATGAAGTTACACTCGGCCTGAATTCATCCATCGATGTCGGTGGGTGGTATCGTGGCGAGTTCGAGAATGAACCCTATACACAATTGCGCGTATTGGCGCGGCTGTGGCCCCTGCGCCAAGCGTTCATGGTCCGCAATGACAGTGGTATGCAGGACGTATCCGATCTGGCTGGCAAGCGCGTGGTTACCACAGTGTCAGGGCAGGCCGCGACAGGCAGGGTGAATCAGGCCGTGCTGCAAGCCGGTGGCGTGGCGCTGGATCAGGTCGAGAATGTGACCATTTCGGGCATGCCCGCAGGCGTCGACGGGCTGGTGGAAGGCAATCTTGATGCCCATGGGATCGCTGTTGGAATTCCACTGACACAGCAAGCGCACGCCACCATTCCCGGCGGCATTCGCTATCTATCGATCACAGGGCCTGATGCAACAGATGAAACAATCGGGGACATTTATCCGGGTGTATATCTGTTGCAGGTGGACCCGTCACCGCGCCTGCCAGAGGTGACCGAGCCTGTCGTCGTTGCCGCATATGATGTGTTCCTGACTGCAAGCGCCAACCTGCCGGATGATCAGGTTCAGGCCATACTCGGCGCGCTGTATGACGCCCTGCCGCAACTGGTCAGCGATTATCCCGCGATGGCGGGCGCGCAACAGGAGCTGATGACAAGCCCCACGAACACAATCCCGTTTCATTCTGCGGCGGTTGAATTCTACCGCGAGAAAGGACTCTGGTCGGACGAAAACGCACAGCGCGACGCGTCCATCGACTAAACTTGAAAATGGAAACCCGGTATCGGGTTTCCATATCCGTTTCGTTCCAGTCCATCCGGTTACTGCCATAAGCTGCCTTGCGCTGCTTGCATGACCATGTCTGCACCCGAACCCGAGAGCCTGAATATATGAAGCCTGTCTATGTTACCGCCGCAATTCCGGTGCTTGGCCTGCTATGGTTGCTTGATGTGCCACGCAGACTGGGTTTCGTTTTGCTGACGGAACAATACCTTGCGGTTATTCTTGGTGTGACGGTCTTCGTGGCAATCGTTCTGCGCCCCTTGCCAGGATTGCTGCGCTGGCCTGATCTGGTGTTAGGGGTGCTGGCCTGCGCCAGTTGGGTCTGGCTTGCATGGAACTATGAAGCCTGGCTGCTGACTGCAACCAGCCGCGGGCCGGAAAAATGGGTGCCCGCCTTGATCGCGGTCGCCGCCACCATAGAGGTGACACGCCGCCATTGCGGCAATGTCCTTGCCGTGCTTGCACTTGGGTTTACGGCCTACGGCTTCTGGGGCTGGATGGCGCCGGGCCTGTTCGAGGGGGCCTATCTGCGACCAGCGCGATACCTGCTGTATTTGTATAACGATACAAACGGGATACCGGGCCTTGTGCTGAATGTGGGGGCCACGCAAATTCTGGGCTTCATCATTTTCGGGGCCGTGCTGAACGCTGTTGGCGGCAGTCAGGCCCTGACCGGGCTGGCGCTGGCGACAATGGGGCACCGTCGCGGCGGGCCGGCGAAGGTGGCGATCCTGTCGTCCTCACTGTTTGGTACATTGTCCGGGTCCACCGTTGCCAATGTCATGTCGACGGGCACAGTCACAATTCCAATGATGAAGAAGGCAGGCTTTCCTGCACGCCATGCCGGGGCGATTGAGGCGGTGGCATCAAATGGCGGGCAGATCGCGCCACCCGTCATGGGCGCAACCGCGTTTGTCATCGCCGAGTTTTTGCAAGTGGCCTATGTTGACGTGATCATGGCGGCACTGCTGCCCGCGGCCTTCTATTACTACCTGCTATATCGTCAGGTGGACCGCTATGCCGCAGCAAACGGCATCGCGGGCGAGCCGCGCGAAAACCTGCCAAAGCTGCGCAATGCGCTGTTGGGCGCGTGGCCGCTGCTGGCCCCCCTTGGGGTGTTGGTGTGGTTCCTGTTCGTGCTGGGCTATTCGCCGGGCAAGGCCGCGCTTTACAGTGCGGGGGCCGCTGTTGCGCTGTATCTGGTTACCGCGCCGCGCGGGGCATCGCGCCTTGCGCTGCTGGGGCAGGCACTGGTCAACAGCGGGTCGATGCTGGTTCCTGTGCTGCTGGTTTGCGCGGTGGCAGGCATTATCGTGGGCACAATAAATGTCACGGGTCTGGGTTTCGCGCTGACATTGGCCTTGGGGCGCATCGCCGAGTTGGGCGGCTTGCCCGCGCTGCTGCTGATGACCGCGCTCTTGTCGATTATTCTGGGCGTAGGAATGCCTACAACGGGGGTTTACGTCATCGTTTCGGTGCTGTTGGCGCCTGCGCTGGTGCGCTTTGGCGTGACGGAAATGTCTGCGCATCTGTTCATCTTCTACTTCGGATTGCTGTCCATGCTGACACCGCCTGTGGCGATCGCCTCTTATGCGGCGGCCAGTGTTGCGGGTGCTGACATGTGGTCCACAGGGGTAACCGGCATCAAGCTGGCATTGATGGCCTATCTGCTGCCCTTTGTCTTTGCGGTGAATCCGGCGTTGTTGATGGATGGCAGCTGGGTCGAAATTTCGGTGTCCTGTCTGACCATATTGGTTGCGGGCCATCTGCTGGCGGAAATCCTGGCCAACAAACGCGCCTATGGCGGTGGCTGGCCGCGCCGCGCGGTGGCCATGCTTGCCCTAAGCATAGGCGGCCTGACGACAGTTTTCCCGCCGGATTCTTTCATTGTCCTGACATTGGCACTGGTTGCGGTGCCTGTGGCCTGGACACTCTCGCGCCTTGCCGGCGCCCCACTTCCCGCGCGTCATGCGCGGGCGCAAACGGAGCCTTCGAATGACTGACCGCTACCCCCCGATGCCACCGCGCAAACCGGCACCGCCCTACAAGCGCATCGCCGCAGAAGAAGCGTGGCTGCCGCCTGAAATCATGAACCTGTATCTGAAAGGGCTGGAAGACGGGTCAATCACCGACCCCGGCTTTCGCAGCCTTTGGGGGTTCTTCGGGTCCAGCACCACCGAAAAGGCGCGTGCGCATTCCCGCCGTATCCAGACCCTAGGCGCAGATCGCATTGCCGATATGGATGCGTCGGGCATTGATATGCAGGTGGTTGCCCTGTCTGCCCCCGGTGTTCAGGTGTTTGACCCCAAGACAGCAAGCGCGCTGGCGCGCAGTGCCAATGACCAGCTTGCCGAAGGGATTGCTGCCAATCCCGACCGCTTTGTCGGGCTAGCTGCATTCAGCCCCCTTGATATTGGCGAGGCCGAGCGCGAACTGGAACGCGGTGTAACCAAGCTGGGCCTGCGCGGTGGCATTCTGAATTCTCACACGCTGGGAACATATCTGGACGATGAACGCTATTGGGGCCTGTTTGAAGCAGCCGAAGCCCTGGATGTTCCCATCTACCTGCACCCCAACACCCCCAGCCCGCAAATGATCGAACCGTTCCTGAATCGCGGGCTGGATGCCGCGGTTTACGGGTTTGCCTGTGAAACCGGCCTGCATGCCTTGCGTCTGGTCGTGTCGGGGTTGTTCGACAAGTTCCCGAAGCTGCAGATCATTCTGGGCCATTGCGGCGAGGCCCTGCCTTACTGGCTGTATCGCATCGACTACATGCATGGGCATATTTCCGTGACGGGCCGCTACCCTGATGTCAAACCCCTGAAGCGGCGCGCATGGGACTATCTGATGGATAACTTTTACTATACATCCAGTGGCATCGGCTGGGCCCCGCCCATTGAATATGTGCAGAAGGTGATCGGGATGGACCGCATGCTGTATGCAATGGATTACCCATGGCAGTTTGTGCCAGATGAGGTTGGCGCGCTGGATGCGATGAATATCGGCGATGAAGGGCTGAAAATGTTCTTCGAGGATAACGCGAGACGGGTTTTCAAAATCTGACCCAGCGCAACTCCGCTTTTCGCCCGTATCTGGCGGTTTAGGCCGCCAGATAACTTTGTCATGTGGACAGGGTGCTGATCTGTCTGGACCCGTTGCTTTGACCACCTTCCCACGCACACTGCCACGGATGCCGACCTGCCTCATCAAACGCGTCGTCGTGCATTGCGCCATGCCCCGGCTGCGCGAGGCTGCAGCGCGACTTTCATCACGAATGGACCACGCCCAAATCCACCACCGCCCGCGAGGCGCTGGACCGTATCGGCGCGCATCACGACATGGAGCGCGAGATCATTGGTCAGACCGCCGATATCCGACTTGCGGCGACAGTTCTTGATCCGGATCAGCTGCGGCTAGACCATGCTGGAAACAGGTCACCGGATTCGGCGCGCGCTTCATAGACGCCCCTTGCAATGGCGCGTGACAGGCATGTTGCTGCAATGGCCCCTAACTGGGCAAGTGTGCTTGCCCGATCGTCCCGAACCGGCACATGTCCGGTAGAGACCGCGAAAACCAGATCCCCGTCGAATGGTGTATGTGCCGGAACGATGGCCCGCGCGATGCCATCATGGGCGGCAATAGCAAGGCGATGGCACTCTGCCTTGGTCAATGCGGCATCTGTGGCAATGATCGCAAGTGTCGTGTTTTGTTGCGAGCGTGCCTTTCCGGTAACCTTGTGGCCGAAAATCCTGCCGCTATGCCCGCCGCGAGGGTCGGACCCAAGGCCGCCAAACTCGCCTTCTTGCTCAAATGGTGCCGCCCAGAAATGCCGGCTATGTTCAGGGCACACCGAACCGACAGGGTTGACGGCAACGAGTGCGCCGATGGTAAAATCGGCAAGTTGGGCAGAAGCGGACCCAAGTCCGCCCTTGACCGTTCCGGTCAGCGCGCCGTGCCCGGCGCCTTCGGTCCCGATCCGAAACATATGATCAGCGTTCCGGAAGGCTGTGCGTCCCAGATCCCGATACGGGTTTTCTGCCCAGCCCTTGTCACCACCATTCAAAAGGTCAAACAGAATTGCCCCGGGCACGATCGGAACCCGCGCATCGCCCGCACGAAAGCCGCGACCGGCAGATCGCAACCCATCTGACACCCCGCTGCAGGCATCCAGCCCGAATGCCGAGCCTCCGGAAAGCACCAGCGCGTCAATGTCTTCAACAAGTTTGTCCGGGGCAAGCAAGTCTGTTTCGCGGGTTCCGGGCGCGCCGCCCATGACATGTACCGAACAGACAAACGGCTCCGGCGCGGTAAGAACCGTTACACCCGACTTCAGCACCTCATCGCTGGCATTGCCCACCAGTATGCCGCGCACATCGGTTATCAGGTTCAGTTTGTTGGCTGCCATGCGTTATCATGGTCAGGGTGATCGCTGTCTTGCAATATCTCTTTGTAACACCGGTGCATTTTGTGGCCATTAGGCTCCAGACTCATTGATATTCAAAGCCAGAAGAGGACAGTTGCGGCGAGCGCGACGGCTGAGAGGAACACCTTCGGCCATCTGTCATGAGCCGTGTTGCGATGCGTCGCCAACCCTTCAGCCGTCCGAACCTGATCTCGATCCGGTTACGCCGATTGTAGCGCCGTTTGTCGTATTTCACGGTCGTCTTTCGCGCTTTGCGGTCAGGGATGCAGGGCTTTATCTCCTTGTCTTTCAACGTATCTCTGAACCAATCAGCCTGCCTCGATCATCAACGCGATGCTTGCCATGGCTCTCGGGGAAGAAGGGCTCAAGACGCTCCATCTGGTTCAGCGGGAAAACAGTCCCTCGCACTGTTTTCTGATCCGCTTCACTCACTCAGCCAGAAAAGATCGCTCATTGATCGGTCTCCTTACGCAGCGTGAATCACGCCGCAAGGCTGAAATCAATGGGCCTTAAGCCTAGGTCGGGCATGCACATGCAACAAGCGCTTGCCCGAAAGCAAGGCTGCCGTCATTCGCTGGAAGCCTTTGATGGGTCAACACATGCGCCCCGTGCAAGGCCCGTGACATATAGTCCAGCAAAACGACATTCTGGAAACAGCCGCCTGTCAGCACCACAGCCGTTGCGCGGCCGTCATCCAGCAACTGGTGTGCGCGGGCGGCAAAGCAGTCTGCCAATGTTGCGTGAAACCGCGCCGCGATCAGGTCTTTTGCGGCACCGGCCTTCAGGTCGGCGCAGATACCGGCAAAAAGTGGTGCGATCCGGATTTCAGGCGCGTTTCCCGTCGCATAGGGCTTGGCTGTTCTATGGACCGCCGCCAGCGTTTCCAGTGCCATTGCCGCCTGCGCTTCATGGCTTTGGCGGGGCGGGCAGACCCCCAGAACGGCCGCGACCGCGTCAAATAACCGGCCCGCGGAACTGGACAGCGGGGCATTCAGCCCAGACGCGCAGGCCTGACGAACCAGCGCGCGCGGGGCATCCGGGAACAGGGTGTCGGCCATCTGCGCCAGCCCCGCCGCATCCAGCCGCACAAGCGCGTTGCGCCACGGCTCTCGCTGGGCGGCATCGCCGCCTGCAAGGGGCGCGGGCTGCAGCCATGCGACGCGCTCGAACCCTGCATAGTCGCCCAACAGCAATTCGCCGCCCCACAGCGTGCCATCCGGTCCCAGCCCCAGCCCGTCCAGCACGATTGCGGCCACCTTCCCGCCGTCACGCGGCCAGCCATTCTCGCCCAGACAGGCGGCAAGATGGGCGTGGTGGTGATAAACGCTTGTGACCCCAAGCCCCATGGCGCGGCCCGCTTGCGTGGCGCGAAACCCCTCATGCGCATCGACCGCGATTTTCTGGGGCCGGTGTTCGAATAGCGCTGAATAATCGGCAAGTGCCGTTTCATATTCGTCCCATGTCAGCGCATCATCCAGATCCCCCAGATGATGCGACAGCAGGGCTTCGCCGTCGCGCGTCAGGCAAAATGCCCCCTTCATCTGTCCGCCCATGGCCAGAACCTGCGGGGTATCTTCAAACCCCTTGGGCAAGGGGAATGTGTTGGGCGCGCGCCCCCGTGCATGGCGCAGGATCATGGGGCCGTTGCGGGTTTCGCGTTCGACGGAATCATCCAGCCTGCGGGCAATGTCGCGGTTATGCATCACGAAACCATCTGCGAATTGCGCCAGTTTCATGCGTGCATCGGCGTTGCTGATCACCTGCGGTTCGCCCGACAGGTTGCCCGATGTCATGACCAAAGGAGCCTTGAACGCATCCATCAACATATGATGCAGCGGCGTATAAGGCAGCATCCAGCCCAGTGTTGGAATGTCGGGCGCGATCAAGGCTGCCAGATGGTCGTGCCCTGTGCGTTCCAGCACAACGATCGGGGCTGCGGCGTCTTGTAGGCGGTCGCGTTCGGCCGGTGTGATGGCGCAACTTGCTGCGATCATGTCCAGCGTGCCCATAAGGGCGAAGGGTTTGGCGGGACGGTTTTTGCGGGCGCGCAACAACGCAACGGCTGTGTCCGAGCGCGCATCGCAGGCCAGATGGAACCCGCCCAGCCCCTTGATTGCCAGAATGTCACCGGCGTGCAACGCCGTGGCCGCCAGGGCGATGGCATTGCCCTGAACCTTGTTGCCACCGCGTTCAAACCACAATTGCGGCCCGCAATCGGGGCAGGCTATGGGTTGGGCATGAAACCGGCGGTCTGCGGGGTTGCTGTATTCGGCGGCGCAAGCGCGGCATATCGTAAACCCCGCCATCGTTGTCTGCGCGCGGTCATAGGGCAGGCGGCGCAGGATCGAAAAGCGCGGGCCGCAATGCGTGCAATTGGTGAACGCATAGCCAAAGCGCCGCGCCTGCGGGTCACGGATTTCGGCCAGACAGGCAGGGCAGGTGGCGGCATCGGGCGTCACGCGGGTGCGCACGGCCCCGCCTGCGCTGGCGCGGATGTCGAACCCGACGGGCAAATCAGCTCCCTGCAAGGGTTCAACCTCAAGGGCATCGACGCGCGCCAGTGGCGGGGCCTCAGATCGCAGCGCGGCCAGAAATGCGGGCATTTCCGTGCCCTGTGCTTCAATCAAGACCCCGCTTGCGTCATTCAGGACCCAGCCATTCAGTCCCAGCCGTCGCGCCAATACCCAAACAAAAGGCCGGAAGCCGACACCTTGCACCTGACCTTTGATCCTGATCCTGCATATTTGCGTCATTGTCTTGTTTTCTTGCTGACACCTTGCGGCGGGCGCGGCGCCAAGCCCGCAGCAAAGGGGGGCTGCACGCCTGATCCGGCGGTTTCAATGCACAGTGCAGACCATACACGGATCGAAGCTGCGTACAATATGCTGCACTGACAGCGGCGTCTCCTCTTCGGGCATAATTCTGGCCCCGACAAGCGCTGCCTCCAGCGGGCCGGGCACATCAGATGCATCACGCGGGCTGAAATTCCATGTTGTCGGCGCGATGATCTGATAAGACGCAATCCGCCCCCCTTCGATACGCAGCCAATGCCCCAGCGCGCCACGCGCGGCCTCGACCAGACCTGTGCCTTCGCCTTGTGCGGGCAACTCGGCGTGCGACATGAACTGCGCGGACGGGTCAATCGATTGCGCCATATCCTCCATCAGCAGTTGCGTGCGGGCGATTTCCAGCAGCCGCGCCCCCACCCGCGCCAGCACGCCGCCCCCCCTTGCGGCAAGATCCCGCGCCAGCGGGTGGCCGTCGATAACCTGACGCGCCAGCGCGCCGCATTCCATGGGCTGACCCGACAGGCGCGGGGCCTTGCACCAGCTATAGGCGGATGCGCGCATATCCTCGTCCGGTTCTGTCATGCCGCGGGCGGGGTGGGCGGGGGCGCCCAGCATCCATGCATGGCTGACATCCTCGCGGATCGTGTCCAGTGCCACATCTGCCAGCGCGCCGTCCTGCCACACGCCGCGCGCGAAGCCGTGGCCACCTGGCATTGGATAGGCCCCGAAACTCAGATACCGCCCCGCACCGGTTCCCATTTGCGCAAGCTCCAGACTGTCGGCTGCGCGCAGAAACAACCCTGCATCGCCGGCCTGCCAGTCCAGCAGCGCATCCTGCAAGGGCAGGTCGATAAACGCTTCCAGCGGCGCGCCGAACAGGTCGCGTTCCAGAAACCGGCGAAAGCTGCGCAAGCTGGACAGAATGCGCATGCGTTCGGCGGCGGTGGGCGTGCGGGTTACACCGCCGGGCTGGATCGCCAGCGTATGCGGCCATTTGCCCGCCATCAGCCCAAGAATATGCATCAGGCTTGCGCGTGCCTCGATTGCGGCGCGGGCGCCGGACCCTTCCATTGCGGTGAAGCGCTGTAAAACCGCGTCGTGCCACTTATGGCCGTCATAGGCGGGGCGGGCAAAATCGGGCATGAAGAACAGATAGAAATGCGTCAGGTGATCGCAGACATTTTCAACCGCGTGGATCAGCGCCGCCATGTTTTCGCCTTGTGGGGTAGGGCGCAGGCCCATCGCGCCCCCCAGTGCCCGCGCGGCAGCGGCAGACTGGCTGATCGAGCAGATGCCACAGATGCGCGGTGTGATGGTCAGCGCATCATGCGGGTCGCGCCCTTCCAGCATACGTTCAAACCCGCGATAGAGTGGCGCATTCACCCTTGCACCGGCCACAGCCCCGTCACGGATGTCCAGATGCACCTCCAGATCGCCCTCGACACGGTTGAAGGGGCCGACCACAAGTTTTGCGTTGCTCATGGGCGGGGCTTTCTTAATGTGGGGGGCACATTCACACGGTCCGATACGGCATTGCGGGCAATGCGTTCGGGGGTTGCGGCCTTGGACAGGGAGGCCAGCGCCATGAACCACGCTTTGGGCATATCCGTGGGCAGGCCCACCGGAATGCCCGCAATCTTGGGGGTCTGGGTGAAGGCATGGCGCGGGTTCTCGAATTCAGGCGCGGTGCAGTTGATGCAGGGATACCCGCCCGAAGTGCAAGACCCCGATCCGTTCCATGGCCGGATATTGCAATCACCCACCGCCTGCGTCCCGACACAGCCCAGATGCTCCATCATGCAGCCCATGTCGGACAAGTCGCGCGCGCTGGCCTTGTATTCGTAAAATTCATTCTTGGGGCAGCCATGATGCACAAGGTGGTCTGCAAAGAAACGCGGGCGGGCATAGCCATCAAGGTCCTGGCCGTGCAGCGCGCCCGCCGACAGCAGCATCAGCGTTTCCAGCACCCAGCCCGGATGTGTCGGGCAACCGGCCACATTAATGACCGGCAGGCCCGTCTGGTCTTGAAAATCCGGTGCCAGCAGGCCGCCGATGTGACTGCCCTCATACTGAATGCCAACCGCGTCTGACGGGTTGTCGCCTGCCGTTGTCACGCCGCCAAATGCCGCGCAACTGCCGACCGCAACCACATGGCGCGCGCGCGGTGCCAGCATTTGCACCCAATGCATCATGGAATGGCCTGTGCCCGTCAGCATCTGGTAGCGCCCTGTGCCGCGCGGCCCGCGCGCAATGGCGCCTTCTATGCACAGCAGATCAAGGGCAATTTCGCCTTGCGTGATCCGCTCCAGCAGGGCGCGCACCTCGGCGCCCGTGCCGACACTAAGCGCGGGGTGCCAAAGGACAGTGATCCCCGCATCCGCCAGCGTGTCGAACACATTGGGGTTTTCCGCGCATAGCAGCGACATGGTGCACCCGCCACAGCCCGATGCCTGAAGCCACAGCAGGTTCATGCATCCCCCGCATCGGCGGCAAGCGGCAGTTCCAGCCGGAAACAGGCCCCGTTCGTCTGTTGCGGGCAATGCCGCAGCGTGCCGCCATGTTCCTGTGCAATCTTGTGGCTGATGGACAGGCCCAGACCCGTTCCCTTGCCGACGGGTTTGGTCGTGAAAAAAGGGTCAAAGACCATCGCGGCCATATCGGGGGCAATGCCCGGCCCGTTATCGGTGACTTGCAGCACGGCCCCCCCGTTTTCTTCAGTGCAACTCACGACCACGCGCCCGTCTTGTTGCCCCTCCAGCACATCAAGCGCGTTCTGGACCAGGTTCATCACCACTTGCTGAATATGCCCCGCGCGCCCCTGCACGATCAGGCTTTCGCATCCTTCATGGACAAGATCAACGCCCTCGCTGCGCCCGCGCAGCACCCATTTCGTGGCGACGCGGCTGATTTCGACCAGATCGAAGGCTGCAATCTCGCCTGATCCGTCTGCCGACAGGCGGCGCAGGTCCGCCACGATGTCGCGCACCCGTTCGGCCCCCTCTCGGGCGCCGCGCACTGCTTCGCGCAGGTTGCGCAATTCGCGGTCAAGGCGCAACTCCTCGCGCAAGGCGATCAGTTCGGCGCGGCTTGCGCCTTCGGTCACACGGTCGAAATAGGTCTCGAACTTGGTGGCATAGCGTTCCAGCGCATGGGCATTGGCATAGACAAAGCTGATCGGGTTGTTCAATTCATGGGCAACACCCGCCAGCAGCCGCCCCAACGATGCCAGCTTTTCATTGCGCACAAGCTGGCCCTGCATGGCCTTCAATTCGTCATGGCTGTGCGCGAGTGCCTGATAGGCCTGCCTCAATTCGCCGACAGACCGTCCGGTCAGCACAAATCCCGCGACCCGCCCGCGATCATCGCGGCGTGGTGCGATGACCAGCTCATAGGGCATGGGGGCGGGCAGGGCGGCCAGTTCCAGTTCGATGGACACCGGCGCGCGGGTGATGCGGCAGTCGTCAAGCGCGGTTTGCAATGCGGCCGGATCGGTGAACAGGCTGGCCGTCTGGCGTCCCTGCAACGCTGATGCATCCTGCCCCATCCGCGACGAAAGGGATGCAGACACCTGTTCGATCGTGCCAAGCCGCGATGCCACGATCAACACATCCGAGACCGAGGCCAGAACCGATTCCAGAAAACCGCGCATGGACTGCAATTCGGAATTCTGCGACTCCAGCCGTTCCTGATAGGCGACCAGTTCCGCGTAATTACGATCCATCGCCGCGATCACGTCGGCCCATGTCTGGTCGGCAAGGCGCGTATCCAGATGCGCAACAAGCGGAGAGGTTGAGGCAAGTGGCGGCAAATCCGGTTCCATGACGGTATTCTAACGCAAGTGGTTGCACCAGGCTACAGGCTTATGCCAAACTGTGATGAAGCTGGAAACAAAAGGATTTTCTGATGCAACGCGTCACGGTCACGCTGCCCGAAAGCCTGTGTCAGGATGTGGATCAGTTTGTTCAGGACCGCCAATATGACAACCGTTCCGAAGCGATGCGGGACTTGCTGCGTCTGGGGCTGCGCGGGGCACAGGAAAACGCCCAGGAAAATGCACAGGGCGAGGCGATGGGCGTGCTGAGTTATGTCTATGACCACCATACCCGCGATCTGGCCAGCCGGTTGATGCATCATCATCACGACCACCATGCGCTTAGTATCACCACCAGTCATGTCCATCTGGATCACGACACATGTCTGGAAACCGCGATCCTGCGCGGCCCTGCCGATGCGTTGCGTGCCTATGCGGACGGCGTGCTTAGCCAGCGGGGGGTGATGCATGGCAATCTGTTTCTGATTCCGGTGAAAAGCCATGCGACCGCGCATGACCATGGCCACGGTGCGGCGCGTCACGAACACCTGCATGTCAGGGACAGTTTCTGACATGTGCATGGCCTGTGCCGTGATGCGGGGTCAGCGAATGGGGCACTTCCTGCCCGTGCGCCAGCATCAGTGCCGCATTGCCCAGAACGTCGCGGGCGGGTCCGTCCGCGCAAATGCGGCCCTGATCAATCAGCACCACGCGCGGGCACAGTTCCAGCACCAGTTCCAGATCATGGCTGGCAATCAGCATGGCTTGCTTCATTCCCGCAAGCAGGGCAATCAGCCGCCGCCGCTGGCGCATATCCAAGGCGGCTGACGGCTCGTCCAGCAGCATAAGGTTGGGTTGCATGGCCAGTGCGCCAGCGATACAGGCGCGCCGTTTTTCCCCGCCCGACAGGTGGTGGACGGGCCGGTCCTCCAGTCCGGCCAGCCCGCAATCGGCCAGCGCCCGCGCCGCGCGTGCGTGCGCTTGGGATGCGGGCAGTCCCAGATTGCGCGGCCCGAAGCTGACATCCTCGATCAGGGTCGGGCAGAACAGCTGATCCTCGGCCTGCTGGAACACCAGCGCGATATCAGGGCGGAACTGGCCGGCCTGCACCGGCCGTCCCCCCATCGTGACGGTCCCCGCCTGTGCAGGCAACACGCCTGCAATCGTGTGAAAGAAGGTCGTCTTTCCAGCGCCATTGGGGCCGACAATTCCCATGCGCTCGCCCGCGGCAAGGCTGATTGACAGGTCTGACAGCACAGCCCCATGTCCCGGCCAGCCAACTGCAAGGGCGTCAAGTTCCAGCATGCTTACAAGACCCTGTCCAGCCATATGATCCCCAAAGCCGCCACCAGCGCGGCCCCAATGCCAACCCAGTCAAGGATTCGCAGCGGGGCCACCGGCATGGCCAGCCCCGTGTTATAGCCCCGCAGGCGCATCGCGGCCCATACCCTTTCGGACCGGGCCTGCGCACGGATCAGCCCTGTGGCCAGTGTCCCCGCATGATCCGGCAGGCTGCGCCAGCCCGCGCCGCGCCCGCCGCGCAGCCGCCGCGCCAGTTGCGCGCGGCGCAATTCGGCCGCAACCTCGTCCAGATAGCGCAGTGTCAGAAATGCCAGATCGGCCATCAGCGCGGGCACACCCAGCCCCCGCAGCGCGCCTACAAGCTGGAAGGGCGACAATGGTGCCAGCAGGGCCAGCGTCAATGTCACGATGGACAGCAGCCGCACCGCGATCAGCAGGCCCGCCTCCACCCCTTCTTGTCGCACTGCCAGCGGCCCGATTTGCGCCAGCACGCTTTCCCCCACGATCAGCGGCAAGACCAGCATGAACCCCAGCGCCAGCAGCGCGACCCCGCGCAAGCGGCGCAAAACCAGCCATGTCTGGCCTGACGCCAGCGCCACGCCCGCCGCCAACAATACGACCAGCGCCAGCACCGCCAGCCCCTTCAGTGCAGCGATGCCAAACGCCAGCACCAGTGCAATCACCAGACGCGCGCGCGGGCACAGGGCGGATTCAGACATGTGGCAACAGTCGCGGTTCGACCCGCCGCAGCACACGCAACAGCGCCATGACGACCACGCCTTCGGCAACGGCCAGCGGCAGATGGGCCAACAGGAAAACACCCAGCGCGACCCGCTCGGCGCGGGCGTCCAGTGTGACCGGCAGACCGGCCAGCACGATTGCGGCAAATATCGCCAGCGCCGCAGCGACCGCCCCGCTGCCAGCGGCAAACCCCGCAATATCCGGCCAGCGCCGTGCGCCGATCCGCCAGATGCCAAAAGCCATCAGCGCAGGTAGACCAAGGATCAGCCCGTTCAGGCCCAGTGTCGTGATCCCGCCATGGCCAAACAGCACCGCCTGCAAAAACAGCCCCACCAGAATCGCGGGAACCGAAAACCAGCCCAGCATGACCCCCATCAGCCCCGCCAGCATAAGATGCACAGATGTCGGCGGCACAGGTATCGCCACCAGAGAGGCCGCGAAGAACACAGTTGTCAGCATCGCCACGCGCGGAATTTCTGCATTCGGGTCGGGCAGGGCCTTGATGCGCGACAATGCCAGCGCGGCCATTGCCGCACTGGCCCCATACCCTGCCAGCGCAAATTCGATGGGCACGATCCCGTCAGGCAGATGCATCAGGCCGCCCCTTTTTGCGCAGCACAAACAGTGCCGTGCCAAACGCCCCCCACGCCACCAATGCGATCATCACAATGCGTTGCAGCCAGCTTTGTGCGCCTGTGGCCGTGACAATCACCGGCGTGTCCCCGCCCATATGCACATGCGCCATTGCGCCATGTCCGGACTGGCGCACCTGCACCGACCAGCGCCCCGCGCGTGCATCTGGGATGAACTCAAACCGCCCGTCGCGATCGGTCACGCCGCGCCCCCACGGACTGTCGGGGTCATCGGGCGCATAGATGATCACCTGCGCATGTGACATCGGCTCTCCGGTGTCATAGAAGGCATGCAGGCGCAGGGCCTGTGCGGTTTCCGCGTCGATCAGGGCGGCATGCGAAAATGCAGCCAGCGGGGCAATGCACCCCGCAACAAGGACCGCCAGTGCGGCCAGACCGGAACGCCACTGCAGGCCGCGCGCCCTGTCCGGCAGTCCCGAACCCGTCGCGCCCGTTGCCGGTTTGCAGTTCCTGTGGAAGGCAAGTGTCAGCGGGGCAGTCTTTGTCATCGCGGTGACCTTTCCGGTTGGCATTGTCGCATTCTCAGGGCCGGACGGCCACGGCCATAGTGGTGATGAAGCGGATCGCCGCAACCCGTCCATCAAATTCCGAATAATCGTCGCCTGCATCGGCTACTGGAATTTCCAGCATTGCGCGCAGCACCCATGACCCCGGTTCAGGCAGGCTGATTTGCGCCGTGCCCGTGCCCGTCTCGGTGATCAACGCCTCGGTGCCGGTGTCACCAAAGGCCGTGAACAGGGCCAGTTGGCCGGCATCCAGCGGCGCGCCGTTCCAGAACAGCTGCACATCCAGCGCGTCGCCCGTATGCAACGTGGTCGGATCGGTCAGGGGCAGCATTTCAAATGAAATTCCGGCGGGTTGCGGTGTCTGCCATGTGCCATGCCGCCACCATGCTGTCGCATCGCGGACCGACACAGCCGAAGAAATGATCTGCTGCGGGGACTCAATTTCGTCGACAAAGCGCGCAGCGGACTGGCGGTCGCCATTTGCGTCAATCCATGTCGTGAACACACGCGCGGGATTGGCCAGATGCACACGCCATGCGCCTTGTGGCGCATCCTCATTCAGGACAATCCGGCGCATCAGCGCGTCGCCTGATTGCAGGCTCAGGCCGGTCGCGGCGTCAATGTCATGGTTCACGCTGGCATTCGCCGCCGGATCAAACGGCAGGGCAAGCGAGGTCCCCTCAGGTGTAATCAGGTTATAGGCACTGATGCGTGCACCGGGCAGGAACTCGGATAATGGCATCGGTGTGTGCCCCCAGCCCGCGCTTGTGACGATGGCGGAAAACAGCGCGCCTTCGTCCCCGTGCCCGTCATTCCCTGCCGACATTGCATTGACCCACAGATCATGCCCCGAGGCAGGCCCCGACATCACGACCGAACCTAGCGCCAGCGCCAATAGCTTGATTTTCATGCGCTTCATAGCAGTCTCCGCGTTTGTATGACGAAATGATTATTTTGTCATACGCGCTTCCTGCCTGTCGTCAAGCGCCGCAATCGGGCGCGGCATGCGGCAGCACACCACCTTGTGGAAAGCCCGTTTCCGCTGGAAAATCACAGTGGAAACCCCCTCACCGGCGCCCGCTTGGGCCAGCATCCGTAAAGCTGCATCTTTTCAGCGTCTTATGCAGTTGCATAGGAAGCGGGCGTTTTTCCTGCCATGCTGCCCAAGGCTGCGGCATTTTTTTATCAAAGATCGCAGTGCACAGCGCAAGGAGGCCCGAACACCCATGTCCGACACCCCCAATGACCGAATCGAAACCTTCTACGAGGTGATGCGCGCGCAAGGCATCTCGCGGCGCAGCTTCATGAAATACTGCACCCTGACCGCGACCGCGCTGGGCCTTGGCCCCGCTTTCGTGCCGAAAATCGCGCATGCAATGGAAACCAAGCCCCGCACGCCGGTCATCTGGCTGCACGGGCTGGAATGCACCTGCTGTTCCGAAAGTTTCATCCGATCCGGCCACCCGCTGGCCAAGGATGTGATCCTGTCGATGATCAGTCTGGATTATGACGAATTGCTGATGGCCCCTTCGGGCCTTGCCGCGCAAGCGGTGCTGGAAGAAACCATCGCCAAATACAAGGGCAACTACATTCTGGCCGTCGAGGGCAACCCGCCGCTGAACGAGGACGGGATGTTCTGCATCTCGGGCGGCAAGCCATTTGTCGACAAGCTGAAACGTGTGGCCAAGGATGCGAAAGCGATCATCGCATGGGGGGCCTGCGCGTCCTATGGCTGTGTGCAGGCCGCAAGCCCCAACCCGACACAGGCGACCCCCATTCACAAGGTCATCACCGACAAGCCCATCATCAAGGTGCCCGGTTGCCCGCCGATTGCCGAGGTGATGACAGGTGTGATCACCTATATGGTCACATTCGACCGGATGCCCGCGCTGGACAGGCAGGGCCGCCCGCTGATGTTCTATTCGCAGCGCATCCACGACAAATGCTACCGCCGCCCGCATTTTGACGCGGGCCAGTTCGTTGAAAACTGGGACGATGAGGGCGCGCGCAAGGGCTATTGCCTGTACAAGGTCGGCTGCAAGGGTCCGACGACGTATAACGCCTGTTCGACCGTGCGCTGGAACGAAGGCGTCAGCTTCCCGATTCAGGCCGGTCATGGCTGTATCGGCTGTTCCGAGGACGGGTTCTGGGATCAGGGCAGTTTCTATGACCGCGTAACCGATATCACCCAGTTCGGGGTCGAGGCCAATGCCGACCGTGTGGGCCTTGCCGCTGTGGGTATTACCGGCGGCGCGGTTGCGGCGCATGCCGCCCTTTCGGCGCTGAAGCGCGCGCAACAAAAGGCTGTCGGCCATTCCAACGCCGCCAAGGCCGCCAAAGAGGAGGCATAACCCATGCTGCAAACACCAAACGGCTATACAATGGACAATTCCGGCCGCCGCATCGTCATTGATCCGGTGACGCGGATCGAAGGGCATATGCGCTGTGAAATCAATGTGGATGAGGATGGCGTGATCCGCAACGCGGTCAGCACCGGAACCATGTGGCGCGGGCTGGAGGTGATCCTGAAAGGGCGCGACCCGCGCGATGCATGGGCCTTTACCGAACGCATTTGCGGTGTCTGCACCGGCACGCATGCGTTGACTTCCGTGCGTGCGGTGGAAGATGCGCTGGGCATCCAGATCCCCGACAACGCGAATTCCATTCGCAATATCATGCAGCTCAATCTGGAAATTCACGATCATATCGTGCATTTCTATCACCTGCATGCGTTGGACTGGGTCAACCCCATCAATGCGCTGCGCGCCGACCCCAAGGCGACATCCGAGTTGCAGCAGATGGTCAGCCCGGCGCATCCGTTGTCCAGCCCCGGCTATTTTCGGGATGTTCAGAACCGGCTGAAGAAATTTGTGGAATCCGGTCAGCTGGGCATTTTCAAGAACGGCTATTGGGACAATCCGGCCTATAAAATGCCGCCCGAAGCCGATTTGATGGCAACAACGCATTATCTGGAGGCACTGGATCTGCAACGCGAGGTTGCCAAGATCCACACCATATTCGGCGGCAAGAACCCGCATCCGAACTGGCTGGTGGGCGGCGTGCCCTGTCCGATCAATATGGATGGCGTGGGCGCGGCGGGGGGCGCGATCAATATGGAACGGCTGAATCTGGCCAGTTCCATCATCGACAAATGTATCGAGTTCAACAACAACGTCTATATCCCCGACGTGATCGCCATCGGCAATTTCTATCGCACATGGCTGCATGGCGGGGGGTTGTCGTCGCAGGCATGCCTTGCCTATGGTGACATTCCTGAAAACGCCAATGATTTTAGTGCCGGTCAGTTACATTTGCCGCGCGGCGCGATCATCAATGGCAACCTGAATGAAGTGCATGACGTGGATGTGCGCGACCCCGAACAGGTGCAGGAATTCGTCGACCACTCTTGGTACACTTACGGCGAACCGGGGCGTGGTCTGCACCCCTGGGACGGCATATCAGAGGCGCAGTACGAACTTGGCCCCAATGCCAAAGGCACGCGCACCGATATCCGCGAACTGGACGAGGCCGCGAAGTATAGCTGGATCAAGGCCCCGCGCTGGCGCGGACATGCGATGGAAGTGGGGCCGCTGGCCCGCTATGTCGTGGGCTATGCCAAGGGGCATGAAGATATCAAGGATCAGGTGGACGGGCTGTTGCGCACCATGGACCTGCCATTTGATGCGCTGTTCTCGACGCTTGGACGCACAGCGGCACGCGCGCTGGAATCGGAATATTGCGGGCGGTTGCAGAAATACTTCTTCGACAAGCTGGTGGCCAATATCCGCAATGGCGACACCCATACCGCCAATGTGGAGAAATGGGACCCGAAAACATGGCCCAAGGAAGCCAAGGGCGTGGGCTTTACCGAAGCCCCGCGCGGCGCGTTGGGGCACTGGATCCGTATCAAGGATGGCCGCATCGAGAATTATCAATGCGTGGTGCCGACCACCTGGAACGGTTCCCCCCGCGATGTGCAGGGCAATATCGGCGCGTTTGAGGCCAGCCTTATGAACACGCCCATGGAACGCCCCGATGAACCGGTCGAAGTGCTGCGCACCTTGCACAGTTTCGACCCGTGCCTTGCGTGTTCCACACATATCATGTCGCCCGATGGTGACGAATTGACAACTGTGCGCGTGCGCTAAGGGGGGATGTAGCGATGGCATCAGATCCTGACGTGGCGGGGGCCTCCGCCACCCCCTTTCACAAGGCGGGCACGCATAAGCAAACCTCGGTCTATGTCTATGAAGCGCCTGTGCGCATCTGGCATTGGGTCAATGCGCTTGCGATCCTTGTGCTTTGCGTGACCGGCTATTTCATCGGCAAGCCGCTGCCTAGTTTCACTGCGCAAGAGGCCACCTATCAGTTCTTCTTCGGCTATCTGCGTTTTGTGCATTTTGCGGCGGGCATGGTGCTGACCGTGGGGTTCTTCGGGCGGCTGTACTGGGCCTTTGTCGGCAATCACCATGCGCGGCAATTGTTCAGCTTTCCGTTCTGGTCGCGGCATTTCTGGGCCGAGGTGGTGTTTGAAATCCGCTGGTATCTGTTCATGGCCAGGGAACCCAAGAAATACGAGGGGCACAACCCGCTGGCGCAGCTTGCCATGTTCTTCTTCATCACCGTTGCAACGGTGTTCATGATCGTGACAGGCTTTGCGCTGTATGCCGAAGGGCAGGGCATGGACCACTGGATGTACAAGGCCTTCGGCTGGGTCATACCGCTGGCGGGAAACAGCCTTGATGTGCATATGCTGCACCGGATGGGCATGTGGGCGATGGTGGTGTTCGTGATTGTGCATATCTATGTCGCCGTGCGCGAAGACATCATGTCGCGGCAGTCGATCATCTCGACCATGATTTCCGGGCATCGCACGTTCAAGGATGATCGTCCGGACTAGGTTTCGGCGTGAATCACGGCGAAAGGAACGGCCCTTCGGGGCCGTTTTTCATTGCCCGTGGTGGAAAGTTACTGATCGTAAGTCTGAAAAATGGAAACTATCTTATCATAATGCCGCGGCGCGGCATGCGGTGGAATACCATTTTTTCTTATATCTTTCATATTGTTATAAATTTCCTTCAAAAACAGAAAAAGCTGCATTCGCGGCGCATGGAAAGTTATACTCTGTCCTTGGCGCAAGCTGCAAAGCCTGCGACCAGCCAGCCCGGCAAGATGGAGGAACCCGTGGCCAGCCAGACCCAACCCGCCCGTATACTTGTGCTTGGCATCGGCAATGTGCTTTGGGCCGACGAAGGCTTTGGCGTGCGTTGTATCGAACATCTGGCCGAACACTGGGCCTTGCCTGCGCATGTGCATCTGATGGATGGCGGCACACAGGGGCTGTATCTGCTGCCTTTTCTGGAAGATGCCGATGCGCTGATCGTTTTTGACGCAGTTGATTACGGGCTGCCCCCTGGCACCATGAAGATTGTCGAGAATGATCAGGTGCCCGCCTTCATGGGTGCGAAGAAAATGAGCCTGCACCAGACCGGTTTTCAGGATGTGATCGCCACAGCGCAACTGATGGGATATTGCCCCGAACAGATGCTGCTGATCGGTGTGCAACCCGTCGAACTGGAGGACTACGGCGGCGGCCTGCGCCCCTTGACCGCCGCACAGATTGAACCCGCTGTGCAAATCGCCCTTGCGCGCCTGCGCGAGTGGGGCGTTGATGCGCATCAGGGCCGCACCATAACCGGCGATCTGGCCGATCCGTCCATCGCGCGCGACGCCTACGAATCCGGCCGCCCTGCGGAAGATGTGGCGTGCCGGACGGGCGACGACCGCTTTTTTCCTGTGAAGGCGTGATCCGCATGTGTGTCGGAACCCCTATGCAGGTGATGGCCGTTGACGGAATTGCCGCCGATTGCACCGACGGCACACGGCGCGAAACGGTCGATCTGTCGCTGGTGGGCGATGTGTCGGTCGGCACATGGCTACTGACCCATCTGGGCTGCGCCCGCGAGGTTATATCCGAACAGGACGCGCGCCAGATCATGGCCGCACTGGACGGGCTGCGCGCCCTGATGGCCGGCAAGGGGCTGGGCGATGCCTTTGCCGATCTGGAGGCCCGCGCGCCTTCGCTTCCCCCCCATCTTCAGGCCGCACTCGATGCCGGTCACACCAAAGGCTGAGGAGGTCTTATGTCCCACCCGCTTCTGACCCGCCTGACTGCGGAATTCGGCTGGCCGCAGCTTGATACGCCCGACGAACTGGCCGCGCATCTGGCGCAGGATGGTCTGCATTGCCTGTTCATACCCGGCGATCCGAAGCGCAATCTGGAAACCGCTGATGCTGCCGTGATCCTGCCCGAACTGCGCAAGGCGTTTCAGGACCGTTTCGATTGCGCGTTGGTGGGCGATACGCTGGAAGCGGCCTTGCGCGAGGCGACACGCGTTCTGAAAACCCCGTCCTTCCTGTTCTATGACGGGGATCGGTTTCTGGGCGGGATCGCCAAGATCCGCGACTGGGACGATTACACAACCCGCATCCCCCAAATCCTGACCGCGAAGTCCGAGGTGTAGCCATGCAAAGCCCTTTCACCCTGCCGCCTGCCGGTTTCGGCCCCGGGTCGCAATCGACTGACGAGGCGCTGGAATATATCGCGCTGCCATCGGGCATGCGCACCTATGTGCCCCATATGCCCGAAATCGACGACCCCGACAGCGCCGCCCCCGTGCTGGCCGTGCTGGACCAGATTGCGCAAGCCTGTGATCTGGTGGCCCGCGAGGGGGGGCGCGCGCAGATCGGGCTTGATACGCTTGCGCCCTCCGCGCGCAAACTGCTGGCCGAAACGCTGGGGCATGGGGAGGTGTCGATGAAACTGCGGGGCGTGCCGGCGGTCGCGGTGCAGGAAAGCGTCTTTGCCGGTGTGTGGGTGCTGCAGGGCGCAGGCGTCGATATGGTAGAGATTGGTCCCGTGCCGGAACTTGCCGTCACCCGCGCCCACCAGCCGCACCGTGCGACCGCGCCCGATACCCCGCGCGCGCCTGGTGTGGTGAATGCCCCCGCATTGCTGGCCGAACTCGGCGATAAATCCGCCACATACCGCCCCGGCGCAGAAATCCATGTCGTCAACCTGACGCTTCTGCCCCACACGCCCGAGGATCTGCACCACATGGCGCAAGTGATGGGCGAGGGCGCGGTCACGATCCTGTCGCGCGGCTATGGGAACTGCCGCATCACAGCGGCGGCCATGCCCCATGTCTGGCGCGTGCAGTTCTTCAACTCGACCGACACGCTGATCCTTGACACATGGGAAGTCACGCAAATGCCCGAAGTGGCCATTGCAGGGCCGGAAGACCTTGCCGACAGCGCAGACCGTATCCGCGAAGTGCGCGGGGCGATGGCATGATCCCCCCGCGGTTTGAAGGCTCATATCTTGGCGCAGGCGCAAAAATCACGGCTGCGGCTGTGCTGGAATGCAAGATCTGCTGGCATGTTTATGACCCCGCGCTTGGTGATGAAAGCCGCCAGATCAGTGCGGGCACGCCCTTCACGGGGTTACCGCATGACTGGACCTGCCCCGGATGTGGCGCTGCGGCGGAACAGTTCATGGTCCTGCGCGACACAGGTGCCGCACCGGACGCGCTGGACGCCGCAGTCGCGCGGCTGGAATCCGATTTCCGCGAAATCTATAATGGCAAGATGCGTGATGTGCCGCTGTGCAACCATTCGCTGCATGTGCAGGCAGTGGGGTTCCAGCCTTGGGGCGGGCATTATCTGGGCGTGCTGATTGCGCCGTGGTTCATGAATCTGGTGTTGCTGGCGGGATCGGATGATAACTGGACCGCGCTTGAACCGGGGGCAAAGGAATTGATCGGCTTCCCGTCGGGGCAGTATGAATTCATCCATAATGCGCGCGAACAGGTGGGCGGCTACAAGGCATGTTCGCTGTTTTCACCCATGAGTGATTTTAACAGCCAGATGCAGGCTGTCGATGTGGCGCGCGCGATCATGGTCGGGCTGTTTGATCCCGCTGCGCTGGAGCGTCTGGAAGATGCGGCCCAACCGCTGCCGAAATCCGACCCTGCCCCACAGGTCGCGCCCGCAAAACTGGCGCGCGCCCGCCCGCTGGAGCGCCGCGCCTTCATTACAGGGCAGGTCTAGTGTGATGGACGGCGCGTTGCAGATCACGCATGACGCGCAGGGCTGGTCGTTCGACCTGCCCGACCCGCCTGCGCTTGGCGCGCTTTTGCGTGGCCAAGCTGCGCAGGCCGTCGCTGATCTGCTGCCGCGTCTGTTCAATCTGTGCAGTGCTGCGCAGGGAATGGCCGCGCGCCTGTCGCTTGGTCTGCCCCTTGACCCCGACACCCCAGATACCCTTGCGCACGAGGTGCTGCGCGATCACCTGCTGGCGCTGTTCATTACCCTGCCGCGCGCCGCTGGCCTGCCCGCCGCGCCCTTGCCCGCTGGCTGGCAGGCCCGTCCTGATCTTGCGCCCGCGCTTTGGGGTGGCCCGCGTCCGATCGTGCTGGCGCAATGGATGGCATCAGGGCAGGGGCTTGCGCCCTTGGTTGCGCGCGTGGCTGACCTGTTCGGAACGCAAGGCTGCGTGCCGCCTTTGCCCTTCGCGGCGGCCCATAATGCCGACAGCTCTGCCCCGCTGGAAAACAGCCCCGCCGCGCGCCATGCAGGTGACCCGCTGATGCGTCAGGCGGAATTGCTGGCCGGACGCGGTGCGCTGTGGCGCCTTCTGGGGCGTATTTGCGATGCCGAGGCGGCGGCGCGCGGCCAACTGCCCGCACCGGAACTGCGCGCCGATGGCATGGCGCTGGTTCCCGCCGCGCGGGGCGTCTATGCGCTGCGCCTGCAAACCTGTCAGGGGCGGGTCACCAGTGTATGCCGGATCACACCCACCGTTCATATGCTGGCGCCGGATGGCACGTTGCGCCATGCGTTTGCCACCCTGAAGCGGCCCGCCCTTGCGGCGCTGCTGGTCGCGCTGCATGATCCCTGCCTGCCGGTTACATTGAGGGAGGTGGATCATGCATGAAATGTCGCTTGCCGAAGGTGTCCGCCGGATCATTGATGCACAGGCACAGGCGCACGGGTTCAGGCGTGTCACGGTATTGCGGCTGGAAATCGGGCGCTTTGCGGGGGTTGAAAAGCCTGCACTGGAATTTGCGCTGGATGTGGTGCTGCGCGGTTCAAGCGCCGAAGGGGCAGGGATCGAGATGATCGACCTGCCGGCGCGCGCGCTGTGCTATGACTGCGGCGAAGTGGTCGAGATCGCCGACCGGCTGGACCCTTGCCCGCTTTGTGGTAGTGGCAGGATCATGCCACAGGGCGGTGATGAAATGCGGATCAAGGATATGGAGGTGACCTGATGTGCACAGTTTGCGGATGCAGTGAAGGGCCGAAGATCGACGGCACAGCCCATGCGCATGGCCACGCGCATAGCCATAGCCACGGCGATACGACCCATACGCACGCGCATGATCACGCGCATGACCATGACCACAGCCACGACCATGCCCATTCCCACGGCGCGGATCATGACCACCACCACTACGGCCAAGGGGCGGCGGGCGTGTCGGTGCCGGGCATGTCACAAGCGCGCCTGATCCAGATCGAGACTGACATACTGGCCAAAAACAACAGCTATGCGGCGTCAAACCGGCGCGTGCTGGCGGCGCTGGACGCTTTCGCCGTGAACCTCGTCTCCTCGCCCGGTTCGGGCAAGACCACGCTTTTGTGCCGCACGATTCAAGCGCTGGGCGACCAGCCTCTGGCGGTGATCGAGGGCGACCAGCAAACCAGCAATGACGCCGACCGTATCCGCGCGACGGGTGCGCGGGCCGTGCAGGTCAATACCGGCAAGGGCTGCCATCTGGACGGGCATATGGTGGGGCACGCGATGGATGACCTGCACTTGGCCCCGCAAAGCCTGCTGTTCATCGAGAATGTCGGAAATCTGGTCTGCCCTGCCGCCTTCGATCTGGGCGAGGATGCGAAGGTCGCAATCCTGTCCGTGACCGAGGGCGAGGACAAGCCGCTGAAATACCCCGATATGTTCACCGCAGCACGCGTTGCGATCCTCAACAAGATTGACCTTGCCCCCTATTGTGACGCCGATCTTGACGCCTATGAGGCCAATCTGAAACGCATCAATCCCGACATTACGGTGCTGCGTGTCTCGGCGCGCACGGGCGAGGGGATGGACGCATGGCTGGGCTGGCTGCGCGCGGGCCTGCGCGCGAAAGCCCGGCCATGACCCGTTCCGCACGCCCCGCGATCCTGCTGGTCGATGACGAGCCGCATTCGCTGGCGTCCATGCGCATGGCGCTGGAGGATGATTTCGACGTCCTGACCGCCGGCAGTGCCGATGCGGCGATGACCCTTTTGCGCGATGAATGGGTGCAGGTCATTTTCTGCGACCAGCGCATGCCGGGGCGGACAGGTGTGCAACTGCTGTCCGAGGTGCGCGCAAACTGGCCTGAAATCGTGCGCATTATCATCACCGGCTATACTGATCCCGGCGATATGGCCGATGCCATCAATGCCGCCGGTATTTACCAGTTTCTGACCAAACCCTGGCACCCCGACCAGTTGCTGATGGCCGCGCGCAATGCCGCCGATCTGTTCGCGATGACGCGTGAACATGAACGCCTGTCGCTGGAGATGAAGCATCTGGGCACGACCACGGAAACCAAGCTGGAAAAGCGCCGCCGCGATCTGCGCGAGCGGCAGGGGTTTGACGCGATCCTGCGCAGCCCGCAATCGCGCATGAACCATGTGGTCGACATGGCCCGCCAATATGCCAGCTTCGATGTGCCCGTGCTGCTGTCGGGCGAGGCGGGGACTGGCAAACAGGCGCTTGCGCAGGCGATGCACCACGCCTCCTTGCGGGCTGACAAGCCGTTTCTGGCGCTGAATTGCGCGGGTCTGCCGGATGATCTGCTTGAACTGGAATTGTTCGGTGCGCGGCGCGGGGCGGTGGCAGGGTTGGCAACGAACCGGATCGGGCTGTTGCAAAAGGCCGATCGGGGCACGCTGTATCTGGGCGGCGTCGAAACCCTTAGTCCCAGAATGCAGATGGCCCTGATGCGCGTCCTGCGCGAGGGCGCGCTGCAGCCGTTGGGCGGGCATGAAATCGTGCGCTCCAACCTGCGGCTGATTTGCGGACTGACCGGCGATTTGCGTGCATTGATGGCGGACGGGCAGTTGCGCGCCGATCTCGGCTATGCGATTTCCGCAGGCGAAATCACGGTGCCACCCCTGCGCGGGCGGCGCGGCGATGTGGCTATTCTGGCAACGGCCTGCCTGTTTGATGCGGCTGCAATGCATGGCAAGCAAGTCCGCGGATTTGATGATGTGGCCTTGGGGTTTCTGGAAAATTACGACTGGCCCGGTAATCTGCGCGAGTTGGAAAACGAGGTCACGCGCATGCTGATCTTCGCACAGGAACAGACCCTGGGCGCGGACCTGATTTCGCGCCATATCCTGCAGGCCGACCCAAGCGATGACGGCGCCGACCGCGTGCTGGAACCGATCCTGACCCGCGAGGGGACGCTGAAAGACCGCGTCGAGTTGATGGAGATGCGCATTCTGCGCGAAACCCTGACGCGCCACCGCTGGAACAAAAGCCGCGCTGCTGCCGAACTGGGGTTAAGCCGCGTGGGCCTGCGCGCCAAGATCGACCGCTACGGAATAGACGATCCCGGCGGAGTAGCTGCCATTGAAGAGGAGGACTGAGCGATGTGTCTTGGCATTCCCGGCCGGATTACGGCCATAACGGATGAAACCCGTCTGATGGCCATGGCCGATGTGTCCGGCGTGCGCCGCGAAGTGTCACTGGCCCCTGTTGCCGACCGGCCCTTGTCGGAACTTGTGGGCCAATGGGCGCTGATCCATGTGGGCTTCGCGATGGCAATCATTGACGAGCAAGAGGCCGCCCGCACATTGGAGGCGCTGCGCGATCTGGGCGAGGCGCAGGAAACCCTTGAGGCCATGGCCGAGGGCGCGAAAGCACTGGAGGGGACACAATGAAACACGTCACCGAATTTCGCGACCCCGTTCTGGCAAAGGCGCTGCTGTCCGAGATTGCGCGCCTGACCGACCGGATCAGGGCCACCCGTGAAAACCCCGTGCATATCATGGAGGTGTGCGGCGGGCATACCCACGCAATCTTCCGCTTCGGTCTGGACAAGCTGGTGCATGACGGGATCGAATTCATCCACGGGCCGGGTTGTCCGGTCTGCGTGCTGCCGATGGCGCGCGTCGATGAATGCATCGAGATTGCCGAACGCGAAGGTGTGATCTTTACCACCTTCGGCGATGCCATGCGCGTGCCCGGAACGCGCGGGTCATTGTTGCAGGCGAAAGCGCGCGGGGCCGATATTCGCATGGTCTACAGCCCGCTTGATGCGCTGGAAATCGCGCGGCGAAACCCCGACCGCGAAGTCGTGTTCTTCGGGCTGGGGTTTGAAACCACCACCCCCTCGACCGCCTTCGCCATTCAGGCCGCCAGCACCGAGGGAGTGGCGAATTTCAGCGTCTTTTGCAACCATATCACCGTGCCCGAACCCATCCGTGCGCTGCTGAATGACCCGCATATGAAACTTGACGGTTTCATAGGGCCGGGACATGTCAGCATGGTGATCGGCACGCACCCGTATGATTTCATCGCGCAGGAATTCGGCAAACCGATTGTCGTGGCGGGGTTTGAACCGATTGATCTGCTGCAATCGGTGGCCATGGTCCTGCGCCAGATAGCCGAGGCACGCGCCGAGGTGGAAAACCAGTATGCCCGCGTGGTCCCCGAACATGGCAACCCCGCATCGCTGGCCGCAATTTCCGATGTCTATACCCGCCGCCCGTCATTCGAGTGGCGCGGACTGGGAGAGATTGATGCCAGCGGTTTGCGCATCCGTCCGGCCTATGCCGCCTTTGATGCCGAAGAGAAATTCGGCGTGGGCTATGCTATCGCAACCCGCCCTGTCCCCGAACCGGAAGGATGCGCCTGCGGGGCTGTAATGACAGGGCGCATCAAGCCCGTAGCCTGCCCGCAATACGGCAAGGGCTGCACGCCCGAAATGCCCTTGGGCGCGCTTATGGTAAGTTCGGAAGGGGCATGTGCGGCCTATTGGCAGTATGGCGGTGCGCGCGGCGCGGCCGCGTGACGGGCCGCAAGGTCGCAGTGAGTATTTTTGGCAAGATGAAGGAACGGGGATGGCACTGCGCGACAGTCATGTGACCATGGCGCATGGGGGCGGGGGGCGCGCGATGCGTGACCTGATTGACGAGGTTTTCACATCCGTTTTCCAGCCGCCCGGACGCGAAGATCAGGCGCGTCTGATGGACGGCGCGTTGCAGGATACAGGCGCGCGGCTGGCGTTTACGACAGATGGCTATGTCGTCTCGCCACTGGAATTTCCGGGCGGGGATATCGGCAAGCTGGCCGTGTGCGGCACGATCAACGATCTGGTAGTGGGCGGCGCGCGTCCCCTGTGGCTGTCAGCGGCGTTCATTATCGAGGACGGCACCGAGATTGCCCTGCTGCGCCGCATCGTGGCCAGCATGGCGCGCGAGGCGGCGGCTGCCGGTGTGCGCATTGTGACAGGCGATACCAAGGTGGTCGGGCGCGGCGCGGCGGATGGCGTTTTCATCACCACATCCGGGATTGGCGTGGTTCCACCGGGGCTGGACCTGGGTGCGGGCAGGATACGGGTGGGGGATGCGATCATTGTCAACGGGCCGCTTGGGGATCATGGTGCTGTGATCATGGCCAGCCGGGGGGATTTTGCGCTGGAAACGCAGCTGGTGTCGGATTGTGCGGCGCTGGATAAGGTGATGGAAGCCGCGTTGCAGGTGGCACCGGATGTGCATGCGGCGCGCGATTGCACGCGCGGGGGGCTGGCCTCGGCGCTGAATGAACTTGCGCTGGATGCGGGCGTCGGCATGATGCTTGATGAAACTGCCGTCCCGCTGCGCCCCGAAGTGCGCGGGGTTTGTGAAATCCTTGGTCTGGACCCGCTGTATCTGGCAAATGAAGGACGGCTGGTGCTGTTTGTTCCGGCCGTGCAGGCCGGTGCCGTGCTTGCCGCGATTGCGGCCCTGCCCGAAGGCGAGGGGGCCGCGATTATCGGGCGGGTGGTTGACGCGCATCCCGGTCAGGTGCGTATGCAAAGCAGCTTTGGGGGAAGCCGCATTGTCGATATGCTGATCGGGGACCAGCTTCCGCGAATATGCTAGGATACCTGCAAGATCGCGTGCCGTTTTGTGTAATTGAACACGCGACCAAAAAAGATTGCGTTCAGACGCGCCGCACTTGATAAATCTCATCCCCGCGAAGCGGCAGCAGGCGCTCTGCCATTTCGCGCTTCAGGAATGCCAGCCTGATGTCCTGTGCCGTGCTGCGCGCTTGCATAGCGCCAAGGGCGACGAATTCCGGCAGAACATGACCTGCGCGGATTGTCACTTCGACCGTTGCCCCGTCAAGGGTAAAGCGCCACAGATAGGGGCCGGGCGGGGCGCTGATCACGTCCTTGCCGCCCAGATCGCGATCCACCTGATACCGCCCGTCGGTCAGGGCGCGGGTGACGCATTCCACCGCATCGCGCCCTCCGGGGCCGGAGAAGGCCGTCAGCACATGAATGTCACGGCGGGGCAAGGGGCCGGTTCCCAGTGCGGCGAACCCTGCCTGCATGGCCTTCAGCCCGTGAGCAACCCCACCGGGGAAGCCGCCCCCGTGATAGGCCATGAGCGTGGCGAAATCGAAGGTAAGTACCTGATCGTTTTCGGTCACGGAAATGCGGTCGTGACTCATGCGGGCACCTGTTCGGTCAGGTGTCGCAGGTTTGGAAGGAACGTGTCCAGAAAGCGGGTTGTTGCAGGCATGAAATGGCTTCCGTGATGATAACAGGGATCAAGCGAGGTCACGATCATCCGGCCCGGTGTGCTGGCACGGTCGTCATAGGCAATGGGCCGGCCCGAAGTGTCGCGTACCAGAATCTGCGCACCTGCGGGCGGGTCGAAATACCCGTGCAGATGCCATGTCACATGGGCATCGGTCATGTTGT
This sequence comes from Roseinatronobacter sp., assembly GCF_051859525.1. Classification (NCBI taxonomy): domain Bacteria; kingdom Pseudomonadati; phylum Pseudomonadota; class Alphaproteobacteria; order Rhodobacterales; family Paracoccaceae; genus Roseinatronobacter; species Roseinatronobacter sp. The sequence goes on from NZ_JBHYFM010000010.1 coordinate 89,400, forward strand.
GCAGCAGCGGGTGTGCGGATGCGATCGTCACACCCAGATTTGCCCCCGGCGTCAGCCACCACCACCAATTCGTATCGACAGGCGTGAAGGCCACATGCGGCAGCCACAAATCACTGCGGCTTTCACCCATGGCAACGATGGTGCCGCCCGCGGCCAGATGCGCCGCCAGCAGCGCACGCTGCGCGATCATGCGTTGCGGCGGGGTGCGGCAGGTCACAAACAGCACATCCTCCGGCAACAGGGTGGCCCCGATTTGTTCCGGGGAAATCACCAGATCGAAGCTGTCGCGGTAGCGCGCCCCTTCCAGCGCCTGGATCTGGTAGTAGCTGCCTGCGTTGGTGGCAATCAGGCGCGGCGCATCGCGGGTATCGCGCGGGCGTGCAGGCGTGGTGAAGGCGTGCGCATCAGGTGGTGTGGCCACGCGCGGGGCGGTATCTGCCACGCAGGGACCGCCGCCTGCCCAGTCGATCAGGTTTTCCCAGACCTGCGCGCCGATCTTGTGCATCGTCGCAATCTGGGCCAGATCATTGCCCGCATGACTGAATATTACGCCCCCTGCGGGCCGGTGCCAGACCCAATCGACGGGAACATGTCCCCCAAGTGTGTTCAACACCACCGCGCCCGCAGGTGGAGGATTGGCCCCGCGTCCGTAAAAGCCTGCAACACCCTTGTTGGTTTCCAGTTCCTTAAGGTCGAAACCGCTGAAAATCGGGTGCAGTTGCTGTTGGCACAGGGTGAAATCGGCGCGTTTGGGGGCTTCGATCGGTTGATAGGGTTGCAACCCTTCGACCAGCGGGCGGACCAGATGCCCGTTAAACACCCATCGTCCGCCCGCATTCAGAAACCGTGCCAGCGCAGGGCGCAGCGCCATCATGGCGTCCTGATCAAGCAGCATGCCGGTGATCAGGCCACGATGGGCCAGCAAGGCAGCCTCCGTCAGGTCGGCATGCGCGATGACGCGGACATGGCCGGCCGCTTCGGCCTGCCTGACGGGTTCGGGGGGCTGGCCATGGCCAGATTGCAGCCAGATCACGCGCATAATGCGTCCTTTCCTGTGAATTCGGGCAGCATCGCGATGCGCCCCTTCGGTCCGTCAGGGCGCACCCAATGCATGGGGACGCCGTAAAGTTCAGCCATCAGATCAGGGGTGATCATCTGCGCGACCGGCCCCTGCACCACAGCGCCGCCCGGCATCATCAGGACCACGTCATCGGCCACGGCAAGCGCGTGGTTGGGGTCATGTGTGGTGAAAACGATCGCCCGATCGCGCGCCTTGTTCAGCGCCGCGACCAGTGCAAGCGTGCGCGCCTGATTGCCCAGATCCAGCGCGGATGTCGGTTCATCCAGCACCAGCGCATCTGATCCGGTGGCCAGTGCGCGGGCAATCAGGATCATCTGGCGCTGCCCGCCAGACATGCGGTCATAGCGCAGAGCGGACAGGGAACAGGCGCCGACCTGCACCAGTGCGGCATGCGCGGCTTCGGTATCATCCGGTCCGGGCTGGCCGAACAGGCCCAGCCGCGCGGCGCGGCCCATTGTCACCACCTCCAGCCCCGACAGCTTCGCCTGTGATGCGCCGTGCTGGGGCACATACCCTACAATCGCGGGCGCGTGGCGGCGGCCCTGATCCAGCGGCTGAAACCCCAGAATACTGCGCAATAATGTCGTTTTGCCACGCCCGTTCGGCCCCAATATGGCGGTCGTGCGCCCCAGCGGTACGTCAATCGACAACCCTGCAAACACCCGCAGCGCGCCAAATCGCAGGCTTGCGTCCGACACCCCGATCATGAGTGCCACGCGCGTTTGAAATGCTGGCGCAGCAAAACAGCAAAGACCGGCGCGCCAATCAGCGCAGTCAGCACGCTTAGGGGTATTTCTGAAGCTGTCAGCGTGCGGGCCAATGTGTCGATTAGAACCAGATAGCTCGCACCCAGAAGTGCCGATGCCGGAATAAGGCGGCGGTGATCTTCCCCCACGATCAGACGTGCGGCATGGGGTACGACAAGGCCGATCCAGCCGATAATGCCTGCAACAGCAACCGATGTGCCGGTCATCATCGTGGCTGCCAGGAAGATAAACCAGCGTTCGCGATCAGGGTTCACGCCCAGTGATCGCGCCTCTGCTTCGTCCAGTGCCAACAGGTTCAATCTGTAGCGTAGCGACCACACAAGTACCAAACCCAGCGCCATACCGGGCACAGCCAGCCCCAGCCGCGCCCATGTCGCCGTCGAGAATGAGCCCATCAACCAATAGACAATCGCAGGCAGGGACGAATTGGGGTCGGCCAGAAATTGCAGCACAGATACCAATGCAGCAAAAAATGCCCCTACGATCATACCTGAAAGGATGACGGTCAGAACCTCGGTCCGGCCATTGATATGGGCCAGCAGTCCAACCAGAACCAACGCGACCAGCCCGAACACAAAGGACATGCCCAGCAGAACCACCCCGTGAAAGCCCAGCAGGATGGCAAGCGCCCCGCCAAAGGCCCCGCCCTGGCTGATGCCCAGCACTTGCGGGCTGACCAGCGGGTTGCGGAAGACGCCTTGCAATGCCGCCCCACCCACGGCCAGCGCGGCCCCCGACAATGCCGCCAGCAGGACGCGCGGCAGGCGCACCAGTTCGACAATACGTTCGTCCATGGTGTCCGCGCTGCCTGATAAATCCCAGACCCGCGCCCACAGGATTTCCACAACCCTGAGCCAAGGCACCTCAAAACGTCCGGCGCTGATGGAATACAGCATGGCCAGCACCAGACAGGCCACCATCGCGGGAAACACCCCAAGGCGCAGCGCCATTCGCGCGCGCCTTGGGGCCTGATCCAGTGCAATACTCATGGCGCTGCGAATTGCGCGTAATTCGCCTGACCGCCCTGCATATCCATCCACAGGATTTCGTCGATATCCGCATCTGTCAGGTCATGGCCATACAGCACTTGATAGGCCGTGCGCATTTCCGCGCGCAGGTCATAATCGAACAGGTCCGGATGCAGCAGATTTGCCGTCCACATCCATGTCAGGGGGCTTTCCTGATTGGGCGGGTCCCAGCGATAGCCGCCAAGCGGCATTTTATAGACGCGGCCCGATTGCGCCGCATTTGTCAGTGACAGGATCGGGTCATTCATGATGCGATCAAGGGTCAGATCAGCCTCGAAGGAATTCAGAAAAATGACATCGGGGTTCCAGGTCGCAACCTGTTCAACATTGATATCCGCCCAACCGCCGACCATGTCTTCGGCCGCATTCCGCCCACCGGCAAGCATGTGATACCATGCGTTATAGTTGTTTTCGGTGCCCGATGCGCGCAGGTTGTCCATTGCGCGCAGCAGATACAGAACGCTGGGGCGATCCTCATCTGCCAGTCCTGCTGTGCGCGCTTCCATGTCGGCCTGCACTTCGGCGCGCCATTCGATCAGCGGCGCAATCCGTTCCGGCCTGCCCATCGCGGTTGCCGCCATGGTCATATATTCGCGCGTCAGTTCCTCGGACCCGTAGCGGATGGTCATAAGGTTCAGGCCCGCATTCGTGATCGGGTCAATGTAGTCCGGCCCGCGTCCGGCCCATTGGATGACCAGTTCGGGGTTGACGCGTGCCAGTTCTTCCACATTCGGGATGAAGTTCGGCGCAGTGATGTCTGACGGTATGTCGCGCGCTTCGGGAAAAATCTGCCCAAGGATACCTTCCATGATTGCGGATTTCGCGGTCGGGTTCATCCCCACCAGCCGGTCTGTCGCCCCGTCAATCGCAATCAGTGTTGATGCCATGGGGATGGGAATTGACGCGATCCTTTGCGCGGGCGCGGGCAGTGTGACCTCGCGGCCTTCATGGTCCGTGAATGTTACGGGTTCTGCGGCAAGGGGGGGCGCAAACAGGGCGGTACAAACAAGAAGGTGCAGTCGCATGGCGGGCCTTTCGTGGCATCGCCTCGGCCATTGGGGCCATTTCTGCGCAGACGGGCAGGGCAGGCTGGGCGCGAGGAGCGGTTGAGCATAACCTGGCGCGACCAGAGGGGTCCTAGCTTGGCACGAGATTTGTTTAGTGATTTAGTCGGATATTGTCAACGACTGACAGGCACGCGCGATTCCAACCGCTTGCACAAGCCGGTTCCGGCGCATCCCGCCTGAAGATAAGAATACACATGGACACTTGGAACCGCGTCGGCTAGCGTGCATGCTGCCAAGGTTCCGCATCTGCGGATTAATAGGGAATACAGGATCGGGTCCAACCCGCTATCTGTAGCTGCCCTCGCAACTGTAGGCGGCAAGGTTCTGGTCAAACCACTGGCATAGCCGGGAAGGGACACAGAACCATTCGAGCCGTAAGCCAGGAGACCTGCCTTTGGCATAACCCTAACCGCCGGCGAGGTGCCCGGCTGGAGGAATGGCATGGCAAAAGACATTTCGCCCAATGATTCGGGCGCGCATTCTACAGTCCTGACGTCCCGACGGCTGGCCCGCGTACGGCCATATTCAGATCGAGGTTTCTGATGGACTTAAGACCCCTGTGGCTGACGACGATTTTTGTCCTGCCCTATTCGCTGGCGCAAGCTGACACGGTGCTGTTCACTGATGACATGGGCCGCCAGGTGGCGGTGCAGCAGCCAGTTGAACGCGCCGTTATTTTCAACCGCTACGGGGTCGAATTCGCCCGTGCACTGGGCGCAATGGATCGCGTCGTCGGGGTCGATCAAAGCACCTATCGTGACCCGCCCTACTGGCCCGAACTGAACCCGGACATGATTGTCGGCGCAGGACAGGCAGCGCCCAATTATGAGGCGATTGTAAGCGCCAGACCGGATATCGTTATCCTGCCGCGCAATGGCGCGTGGGAAGAAGCAATCGCGCAGCTTGAACCCTTCGGCATTCCGGTCATGGTCATCACGGCCTGGGACGCCACCAAACATGTGCAGAATGTCTCGTTGATGGGTGAGCTGTTTGATGCGCCCGAACGTGCACAGGAATTAAACGATTTCTACACGGGCTATCTGGCCTTGCTGGAGGAGCGGCTGAACGGGGTGGAACCTGTCAGCATATACATCGAGGAAACGCGCCCGCTGGTCACGGTCACACCGGGGTCGGGTTGGCATGACATGGCGCTGCAAGGTGGCGCGCACAATGTCTTTGGGGGCATTGATATAGCGGCGGAACCGGCATCGCGTGGCAACGTAAACGCCTACACGATCGACCCCGAGGAACTTGTCAGCCGCAGCCCTGAAGTGATTTTCAGGCTTGTTCCCGGTTCTTATCAGGCGATCCCGGCGGACACTTATGCGCAGGCTTGGGCCGAGTTGTCAGCCCGGGACGAGATCCGCGCGACACCTGCATGGCAGTCGGAAAACACTCATCTGGTTAACTACTATCTGGCCGGGGGCGCGTCCAAAATCACAGGGGCGTTGCAGATTGCGAAATGGGCACATCCCGACCTGTTTGCGGATATTGACCCAGAAGACGCCATGCGCATCTGGATCGAGGAGTTTCAGGGCCTGCCCTACGAGTCTGGCATGACCTATACAGGTGAATTCCAGCCATGACACGCGCAACGCCGGTCGTTCTGCCGCCGCAGAACGTGCCGCCGGTGCCTGCAGAACGACCTGCCGGCACTGACGGCCTTGGTGCCCGCTATCTTGCCAGCCGGACAGCCCGGCTGGTGGGGATCACTCTGGCATTTGCGCTGCTGGTTTTGTCGGCCCTGTCGGTAACCGTGCGCGGCATCCATGAAACCGGCATGGCGGATCTGCTGCGGGTTATCGCATCGCGTGCAAGTTTCGGCGCGATTGCGGCACCGCTGGATGCCCAGTCCGAACTGGTTTTGCTGCACCTGCGCCTGCCGCGTGTTGTCATGGCCATGATTGCCGGGGCGGCGCTGTCAGTGGCAGGGGTGCTGATGCAGGCGATTACGCGCAATCCACTGGTCAGCCCCTATACGATCGGTGTGTCTTCGGCGGCGGCTTTTGGTGCGGCGGTTGCCATCATGTTCGGTGTCGGATTGACCGGCGCGGGGATCTATTTCATTCCGCTTACGGCCTTTGCCTTCGCGCTGGCCGCTGCAACGGCTGTCTTTTCAATGAGTTGGTGGCGCAATATGGGTCCGCAGGCGATGATCCTGACCGGAATCGCGCTGATGTATCTGTTCAGTGCCATGACGGCTGCCGTGCAGTTCATCGCCACAGAACAGCAGCTTGCGCGCGTTGTCCACTGGACCTTTGGCAGCCTGAACGGCGTGCGCTGGCCTGCGGTGGTGGTTTGTGGCGGCGTGCTGGCGGTCGTCCTGCCGGTGATGCAGGCGCAGGCGTGGAAACTGAATGTCCTGACAGTCGCAGGGGATGATGTCGCGCGGTCGCTGGGGGTGCATGTGTCGCGCCTGCGTGCCACGGCTATCGTGTTGTCGGTTGTTGCGGCGGCGTCAGTGATCAGCTTTCTTGGGGTTATCGGTTTTGTCGGGCTGATTGGCCCGCATGTCGCGCGTATGATCATCGGCGGGGATCATCGCTATCTGCTGCCCTTTGCCGCGATAACGGGCGCGGCCCTGCTTCTGGCTGCCGATACCATCGGGCGGCTGGCCTTTGCACCGGTTGTGGTGCCGGTGGGAATCGTGGTGGCCTTTGTGGGGGTGCCGCTGTTTTTGCACCTTATCCTGTCCCGCCAAAGAACGAGCTACGCATGATTACGCTGGAAGCCACGAATCTGACGGTCGATGCGGGCGGGCGCACAGTTCTGGATGATGTGTCCGTGAGTGTTGCCCAAGGCGAGATGGTGGGCCTGATCGGCCCCAATGGCGCGGGCAAATCCACACTGGTCAAGGCCATCCTTGGCGAGCATCGCCTGCGCGCGGGGCAGGTTCGTTGTGCCGCGCGCGACATGATGCGCAGCGCCGCGCGGGACCGGGCACGCCTGATCGCCTATGTCCCGCAGGTGCCGCCCGAAGGGTTTCCCGTCAGCGTGTTCCAGACCGTGCTGATGGGGCGCACCCCGCATATGGGAACGCGCCCCGCCCAACGCGATCTGGACGTGACCGAATGGGCCATTTCACAACTGCAACTGGAGGGGCTGGCGTTTCGCAGCATGAATGCACTAAGTGGCGGCGAACGCCAGCGCGTCATGCTGGCCCGCGCGCTGGCGCAGGAAACGCCGCTTCTGGTGCTGGACGAACCGACCAGCGCGCTGGATATCGGGCACCAGCTTTTCGCGCTAACGTTCCTGTCGGATCTGGTCGCAACCGGCCGCGTCGGCGTTCTGGTTGCGATTCATGACCTGTCGATGGCTGCCCGCTTCTCCACCCGCAGCATTCTGATGCAGCATGGACGTGTCATAGCCGAGGGGCACTGGAGCAAGGCGCTGACGCCCGATACCGTGCGCGCGGCCTATGGGGTGGATGCGATGGTCACCATGCTGAACGGCGTGCCGGTTGTCCTGCCATTGGGGGTTACATGACCACATATGCGCCGATCCGTATCGACCTTGCAGGTTTCGCCCGTGACGGTTTGGGCGACCACGCCGCGTTGATAACCCTTGCGCAACAGGCGGACCGGCTGGGTTTCGGCGGCATCTGGTTCAACGAGTTTCATTTCGCGCGTCACCGCTTGCCCCATCCGTCCACCCTGCTTCTGGGCGCGGCTATACTGGCTGTAACCGAAAGGCTGCGTTTTGGCACATCTATTCTGGTGCTGCCACTCTATCATCCGTTGTTGCTGGCCGAACAGGTGGCACAACTGGACAGGCAGTCGGGCGGCAGGCTGGATGTGGGGGTCGGGCGCGGAACCAGTCCGGACACATTCCATGCGCTGGGGCTGGACCCCGATCAGGCGCGCCCCCGTTTCAAGGCAGCGCTGGAAATTGTGCAAACAGCCCTGATGCATGGCACGGTCAGCCATGACAGCCCGTTCTGGTCCTTCAGCAATGTCTCGGTCGGGCCGCCAGCCGTGCAACGCCCGCACCCGCCGATCTATATGGCTGCTGTCGCACCGGACAATCTCGGGCTTGCGGCACGCAAGGGGCTGCCCCTTCTGTACTCGCTTGAACCCAATGAACAGCGCCAGTTCGCGCCATATTGCGCGGCACTGGACCGGCATGGACAGGGGACAGGCCCGCTTCAGGCATCATCGCTGTCGCGATATGTCTGCATCCACAAGGACCGTGCGACTGCACTTGCACAGCTTGACAGGCTGACCCGACACCTGAACGAGGGCCGCGCAGCGCGTGCGCGCGCCGCAGGCAATCCGGCCCCGCCGCCGCGCACGCGGGCACAAATGCTTGACGGTCACGCAATCGCAGGCACGCCGGACGACTGTATCGCACAAATTTACGATCTGTCCGCGCGGTTGCATACGCGGTCCATCCGCGCGTTCTTCAGCGCCAATGGTGCAATCCCTGTCTTGCAGGCACGCGCGGCCATGCGGCTTTTCGCGGCGCAGGTTCTGCCCGCCCTTGCCTGCGCGCCCGTCATGACGCGGGCGGCACCATAAGGGGCCGGTTCATGCGTGGGGGGCAGGGTCGCGTTGTGCAGCCGCCGTTTTCGCGCAGAGTCATCACTTCGCTGCCAGAAAGGAAGCCTATGAAACCAGTTCTGATCCTGCTTGCCAAAGCGGCCATCGCAGCACCCGCCCATGCGGATATGCAGCGGATTGCGGATACCGTGGCGTCCGCATTGCCGCAGTGGCAGGTTGCATGGGCATTTGGCGAACAGGGCGCGCCAACCTTGCGCAACCAGCTTGACGCCTATGCGCTGGCCCCGCAGATCCGCGTGCTGCCCCTGTCCCTTCCCGCAGAACCCGCAAGTGTCAATGCCATTGCGCGAAGTGTGCAGCGCTGGGCCAAGGGGCGCGAAGGGCCTGCCCCGATTGTTGATGTGGCCCCGCCACTGTCGGGTGCGCTGCCCGCGCTGGCGGGCGCGATTGCGGCTGCTGCCGGTATGCCAGCGGTGCGCACGCTGGCCGTTTCGGCGTTGCCCAATGATGCAGCGCAGGTTCCCGAACACCGTGCGCGCGTTCTTGTTTGTTCGGGCGGGCCATGCATGAACGCCGGTGCCGCTGAAGTGTGGCAGCATCTGCGCGCGCGACAAGAGCGTGAAAAGCTGCGCCACGGCCCCGCCGGAATGATGTCTTGCAAGACGTCCTGCCTTGGCCCCTGCGCGCTTGGGCCTGTATTGCAGGTCTGGCCGGAAGGCACCTACTATGGCGGGATCACACTGGACGCGCTGGACCAGATCATTGACCAGCATGTCATCGACGGTGATCCGGTGCATGCATGGTCCTATGCGCCAGGCAGGAAAAAGCAGCAGTTGCGAAAGCCCTAGGGTATGTCGCGTTCAGATTTACAAGAAGACCGGCAACCTGCGCGCAGTGCAGCTTTTGCTTGGGCATACGAAAATGGACAGCACTGTGCGCTATCTCGGCGTCGATCTGGATGATGCGCTGTCCTTGTCGGAAGGGATCGACCTGTAAGCTGTGCCTGGCCGGTTCAGGCCGGCCAGGAATGTCGCTAACAGCGACAATTTGCTTGACTTCGCACCGCATGTCGCCTAGAGCTACACCATGAAGCAGATCAGCTATACGAAAGCCTCGATCAGGGTCTTGCGGCGAATGCCCGCGAACACGGCCAAGCTGATCCGTACCAAGATCGAGGCATATGCGACAGACCCGGCCTCGCAGACAAGCAACGTGAAAGCCCTGAAAGGCCGAGAGGGGATGCGGCTGCGTGTCGGTGATTGGCGGGTGATCATGGACGATCAAGGCAACGTCTTGGCCGTGCTGGAAATCGGCCCTCGGGGCGGCATCTATGACTGAAGGGGCATGACATGAACGAGATGGTGACGATCCCACGCGAAGAATATGATCGCCTTCGGGCTGCGGCTGAAGATCTGGCCGACCTGCAGACCTATGACCGCGCCAAGGCCGCACTTGCGGCGGGCGAGGATGAACTGATCCCGGCGGATCACGCGAACAGGCTGCTGAACGGCGAAAACGCTTTGCGCGTCTATCGCGACCTGCGCGGCATGACACAAGCCGCACTGGCTGAAAAAGCAGGCGTGAGCCGCGTGACCGTGGCCGAGATCGAAACCGGTCGTAAGCAGGGCTCGGTCACGACCCTGCGGGCCTTGGCCAATGCGCTCGGCGTCAGTCTGGATGATCTGGCCGAGTAGGGTCGGCCCATTGCGGCCTGTCATCGCCGTTAGCGCGCCGCAACGCAGCGTCACTGAAGCGGCCGTTCATATTTTTAAAACGAAATTTGGTGCTTGAGTTTGTGCAATCTGATCGAGTTCAGCTATTTAGCAGCACCGAGATGAAGGGCGTTCTGGTCAATCATGAAATCTGTTGCGATCCTGTATGATGCCGCACCCAAGGCGCGCGCGACAGTTCCGAAGTGACCTGAGCTGAGGTCAGGATGCATAACACCCTGCAAGTCGAGTTTGGCCAGTTCACTGTTAATTTCACGCAACAATCGGCCCCGACATTCTTCTGGCAGCGCGCCGTCTACTACGACCGCCTCAAAATCTATGACGGAAAGCGTCGAGACGATCGCATGGGCTAGGCTTCTCGCGGCCCGCGCAATCCAATGTGACAGCGCGGGTTCTAGGGCTGACCAGTCAAACCCTTCGTCATAGATTGCAGAGGGATCATGACCTTCGCCAGCTACGAGCTTCTCAAGCACCACAAGTGAAGCGTGATCAATAAGCCTATGCCCGCCTGGTTCATCTGG
>NZ_JBHYFM010000011.1:0-82128 GCF_051859525.1 Roseinatronobacter sp.
CGCCAAGGGCCTGTATCTGATCCCGCTGTTCATGGTGTTCAACCCCGAAATCATCTATGGCGGCCCGCTGCCGCATGTGCTGTGGACAGGGTTTACCGCCATCCTTGGGCTGGTGGCCTTCGCCGCCGCAATCGAGGGCTGGCTGTTTGGCCGCATGGACCCGCTGTCACGCCTGCTGTCCATCCCCGCCGTCACCGCCCTGTTCTGGCCGTCCTTCACCATCGAACTCGCAGGCGCAGGCGTGATACTCGTCCTGCTGTCCATCAACTGGCTCAATGCAAGACAGGCCATAGAAAATGGGACGTGAATGCTGACGAAACGGGGCAAGCACGCTATTGTGACGGCGCCGCAACATGCGAAAAGGGCCATTGCATGAAATCCTTCCCGCCTTTCATTGCCGCAGTTCTGGCTGCGTTGCTGGTTTGGGTGGTTGCACAGCATCATGCGCAGGGGGTGGCACGGCAGGAACTTGACCAGACGCTGTTGCTGACCGCGCGCGCTGTCGAGGCCGAGGTGGACCGCCTGCGCGCCTTGCCTGACGTTGCCGCAGAAGATATGCGCATCCGTTCGGCACTGGCCGGCACCGGATCATTGCAAGAAGCCAACATCTATCTGGAAACAGTCTCAGACCATGCCGGTGCGGATGAGTTGTTCCTGCTGGATTCCAGTGGTCTGACAATCGCGGCGTCAAACTGGAATCGCGAAGGTAGCTTTGTTGGACATAACTACGGATTCCGCCCCTATTTCCAGAAGGCGATGCAGCAGGGCAACGGCAAATTCTATGCCATCGGCGTCACAACCGGCATTCCCGGCTATTTTCTGTCCACCCGTGTCACAGTGGGCGAGGCCGTGGGCGTTCTTGTCGTGAAACTGAACCTTGAGCCGTTACAGGACACATGGCGGGCGGCCGATGCAGATGTCGCGCTGGCGGATGAAAACGGCGTTGTGTTCCTTTCGGCGCGGCCTGACTGGCAGTATCGCCCCTTACTGCCCTTGCGGCAGACCAGCTTGCAAGAAATTGCACGCACCCGCGCATATGACGGGGTGGATCTGGCGCAGAATGCCGCCTTGTTCACTGATATGCCCACAGGCGCGAATGCAGCGGGGAATGGATGGATTGCGCGTGTCGCGCCCTTGCCTGCGACGGGCTGGCAGGTCATTGCCGCGCGTGCAACCGCCCCCTTGCATCTTGTTGCCATGGGCTGGGCCGGTCTTGCCGCGCTGGCAACACTGGGGATCGCGGCGGGGCTTGTGGCATGGAAACAGCGCCGGCAGATCATTGCCCTTCGGCTGTCCCAATCCGAGAAGCTGGAATCCATGGTCAAGATGCGCACCTCCGAACTCGCACGCGAGATCGAGGCGCGCGCACAAGCCGAAAGCGATTTGCGCACCACCCAGGAAGCCCTGATCCACACCGAGAAGATGGCCGCACTGGGGCGCATGTCGGCAGCCATTGTGCATGAGATCAGCCAGCCACTGGCCGCGATGGAAGCCACGCTTGCCGCCGCCGAGATGGGGTTGGACAAGGATGATACCGCGACCGGCGCGCGGCTTGGAACAGCGCGCGGCCTTATCAAGCGCATGCAGCGCACAACACATCATCTGAAAAGTTTCGGGCGCAAGGAAACCGGCCAGTTGTCACTGATAGATATGCGCGCACCCGTTTCAAGCGCATTGGAAATGGTTGCGCCGCGGGCACGGGCGGTCGGTGTGACCTATGCGCTGGACATGCCCGACGATCCGGTCATGGTTCTTGCTGGCGTGGTGCGGGTGGAACAGGTTCTTGTGAACCTGCTGCTGAACGCGTTTGATGCAATGTCAGACAGCCACGAAAGGCGGATTGACGTGACATTACGCACGCAGAACGAACAAGCGTTGCTATGCGTCCGTGACACGGGTGCGGGCATTGCCGATACCGACCTGTTGCAAGTGACCGAGCCGTTCTTTTCCAGCAAGGTATCGGGCGAGGGGTTGGGGCTGGGGTTGGCCATCTGCAAGGCCATTCTGGCAGATTTCAGCGGCGCGCTGGAAATTGCCTCCGTAAAGGGGCAGGGCACGCATGTCACAGTTTCCCTGCCGGTGGCCAAAATGGCGGGGATTGCAGCGCAATGACAGCGCTTGTTCACATTGTCGATGATGACCGCGACCATCTGGCGGCCTTGTGCGATCTGGTTGGCGCGGCAGGTTACAGGGTGCAGGGCTTTGCCGATGCGCAAGCGGCACTGGACGCGCTGGCCGCAGGTCCGGACCTGCTTGTCAGCGATCTGCGAATGCCGGGCATGGACGGAATGGCCTTGCTGGCGCAGTTGAAGGTTCAGGTTCCCGGGCTTCCGGTGATCATGTTGACGGGCCATGGGGATGTGGGCCACGCCGTTGAGGCGATGCGCGCAGGCGCTGAGGACTTTCTGGAAAAGCCTTACGATTCCGCGCATCTGCTGGCGGTCATCCGGCGCGCGCTGGACGCCAATGCTACCAGAGTGGAGCTTGCGCGCCTGCAACAGGTGCTGGCCGAGCAGGCAAATGTCGCCATTCTGGGCACATCGCGTGCCATGCGCAGCTTTCGTGACCGGATCGACACATTGGCACAGGTTGATCTGGATGTTGTTATCACTGGCGAAACCGGCACAGGCAAGGAACTTGCCGCACGCGCCATCCATACGGGCAGCATGCGCGCGCAAGGTCCGTTTGTGGCGCTGAACTGCGCGGCCCTGCCCGAAGCGATGGCCGAAACAATCCTGTTCGGCCACGCGGCAGGTGCATTCGCGCATGATTCAGACGGCCGCGCAGGCAAGATCGAGGCCGCGCATGGTGGCACCCTGATGCTGGACGAGGTGGAGGCCATGCCCCCGTCGATTCAGGCCAAATTGTTGCGGGTATTGCAGGAACGCATGATCGAGCGCATTGGCGAAAATACGCCGCGCCCCCTTGATATAAGGGTTATCGCAACAACAAAAACCGACTTGCGACATGTCGAGGGGTTTCGGGCCGATCTGTATTTTCGCCTTGCAGGGGCCGAATTGACCACCCCGACCCTGCGCGACGCAGGCGAGGATATTCCCCTGATTTTCACCCATTACGCCCAATTTGCCGCGCGGCGCTATGGCAGGCCCGACCCTGAACTGCCTTGGGGCCTGCGGCAGAAACTGAAACAACGCGGCTGGCCCGGAAATGTCCGGGAACTGAAAGCAAGTGCAGAAGCCTATGCGCTTGGCCTGTTTGATACAAAACCCATGGAAAACGCAGCACCCGGACCAGAGTCACTGGCGCAACGTGTGGCACAGTTCGAAGCACGCGAGATTGCATCCGTGCTGGATGCGCATCGCGGAAATACATTGCGTGCTGCGCAAACCCTCGGCCTTCCGCGACGCACACTCAATGACAAGATGCGGCGCTACGGGTTGCAGACCGACATATAACAATCGTCAATCGCGCACCGGCTGGTCATTGCGCCGGAAGGTCAGGTAATGGGGCCTGCGCCCTTCGCGCAGGGCCTTCTGCTCATAGCGCGTTGACAGCCAGTCATCCCATGGCTGCACCCAATCAGCAGGCGCGGGCGTCAGGCAGTCGAAACCAGCAGGCGGCACTTCTTCCATGGTCTGGCGGACATAATCGGGTATGTCGGTTGCCACGCGAAATACCGCACCCGCTTTCAAGACCCGCGCCAACGCATCCAGATATCCGGGCGTTACAAACCGGCGGCGATGATGGCGCGCTTTCGGCCATGGGTCGGGATACAACAGAAAAGCGCGGTCCAGGCATTGGTCGGGCAGCACATCAAACAAATCGCGCACATCCCATGGGTATACACGCAAATTGCTGACACCCGCCTGCCGGATCTTGCCCAACAACATGGCGACGCCATTGATATAGGGTTCACACCCAATGATCCCGACATCGGGGTTTTGTGCGCATTGATGCACCAGATGTTCACCCCCGCCGAAACCCACTTCCAGCCAAAGCGGACGCGCATCCCCGAAAAAATCGTTCGGGTTCACGATTTGCCGGTCGGGATTATCTTCTACGCTGACACCCTTCGGGTGCAAAGGCGCCAGATCCTGATCAAGATACTGCTTCTGCGCAGGTCTCAGCGATTTTCCCTTGATTCGACCGTAAAAATTGCGCGTCTCAGGGGATTTGGGCGATGACATATGCATTATTCCGTGGCTTTTGCGCGGTCGGTATGCAGGTGCGCGCCGCTTGGGTCAAGCGGCTTGGGGGTCATGGGTTTACAAATAAGGACCAAACCCCCATGTTTGAACCTGCAAGCCCAGAGTCACCGTGCGAGATTGCGCGCCTCTGAAAAACCCACAAACTCTCCATTCCCCGAAAGGATATTCCATGACGCAAGCGAAAGCGGGCGATACTGTGCGCATTCATTATACCGGCACTTTGGCAGACGGATCGGTATTCGACAGCTCCGATGGCCGTGACCCGCTGGAATTCCAGCTTGGTGCGGGCGCAATCATTCCCGGACTGGACCGCGCGATTGACGGCATGATCGTGGGCGACCAGAAAACCGTCACCATTCCCTGCGCCGAAGCCTATGGCGATTACCAGCCCGAGGCCCGTCAGGATGTGCCGCGCGATCAAATACCCGCCGATATTCCACTGGACCCGGGCACCATGCTGCAAATGCAAACCCCTGACGGGCGGGCAATGCCCGTAACCGTGGCCGAGGTGACAGACCAAACCGTGACACTGGATGCAAACCATCCACTTGCGGGCAAGGATCTGACCTTCGCGGTGCAGGTGGTTTCGGTCAACTGACCCTGAAACGCTGATGGCGGGCACCAAGCTGCCCGCCTGCCCCTAAATGCATGGCAGAATTCGCGTATTGGCGTTATTCTGCGGCAATGCGCGCCATGTCGGGATAGTGCGGAACAAGCGCGATGTCCTGCGCGGTCAGACCGGCGCCATGGGCGACATTTGCAATCAAATGCCCGTCCAGCCATATCTGCGCGGTATCAGGATTCGCGGCGGTGAATGACACGGTCAAATCAGGTGCTGCCAGACGTGACGGGTCATAATGCAGGATGATCTGGTCCTCTGCGGGGTCGAAATCGACAATCGTGGCGGCGTCCCGCCCTTGCAGCCAGTCACCCAGTGCGAATGTGTCGGACCCCGCGCCGCCGTTCAGATAGTCACCCTGACCGGCAACCAGCAAATCGTCCCCATCGCCACCGTTCAGGAAATTGCGCCCGCCAAGATCGTTTCCATCCTGATCAAGCGCGGCACCGACCAGTGTATCATTGCCCGCGCCGCCATTCAGCGTATTGCTGCCTTCACCGGCGATCAGCAGGTCATCACCCGCCCCCCCGATCAGGCTGTCATTGCCTGCACCGCCGATCAGCGTATCATTCCCTTCGCCACCATTCATATGTGCCGCGCCCTGACCTGCCTGCAACCAGTCATCACCGCCCAGACCGGCCAGCGTATCATTGCCTGCACCGCCGGTCAGCGTGTCATCCAGCGCGCCGCCTTGCAGAAAGGTCGCATCATCACCGCCGGTCAGGTTCACGGGCATCGGGGGTTCAGGTTCCGCGAAGGCGTCCGAACTGTGGATGCGTTCATCCAGATCATCAAACAAACCCGCAACATCGGGTGCCGCAAAGAAATAGGGGTCGTCATCCACGCCCGCAAGGGAATCAGGCGCGGCAGGGGTTTCGGCTGTGGCTGGAATACTGTCGGACATCTGGCCCAGAATACCGCCCGATGACGCAATCATCTGCGGTTGCGTGCTGTCGTCACTATACTGCTCATCGTCGGCACCGTCACGGGTGTCGTCTTCGTGATCATCCGTGCCCTTGCCCGCCGAAAGCAGGCTATCGGCGGCGACACCGGCCAGCAAAGCACCAAACAAACCCAGAAACATAAACATATTGCACCACCCCACGCAGCAGCGAATCTTGAAAAGTGTTTTCACCCAATGGCACAATAATCTCATAATTCTTGGGGTTTTGACAGCTATATCGCGCGGGCTGGCGCGTGAATTTATCAAACTGGTTAACACCAGACTCGGAAAATTGGGCTTTCCTTGGCACATAAAATGGTCTATGCGGCGCGCCTGTGCCTTTGGCATGGTAGAACGGCCCTGCTGGACGACATCCCGGCCTGCGCCAAAACCCTATTAAACAGGAGATCCCGATGTCGATCACCGTAGAAGACAAGACCCGCCTGATTCAGGAATTTGCCCGTGGCGAAGGCGACACCGGCTCGCCCGAAGTTCAGGTTGCCGTGCTGACCAAGCGCATCACAAACCTGACCGAGCATTTCAAGACCCACAAGAAAGACAACCATTCCCGTCGTGGGCTGTTGAAACTGGTGGCCACGCGCCGCAAGCTGCTGGACTATGTCCGCAGCAAGGACGAAGCCCGCTACCGCGTTCTGATCGCGAAGCTTGGCATCCGCCGCTAACGCGACCGAAATCGCCGGAATTCATCGCCCGCCTTGCCAAAGGCGGGCGTTTTCATGTTCGCCATTCCGTTCACTGATCGGGCAAACGTGACAGTATATGGCCTATAAATTGCCTTATTTCTGTCGCCAAACAACGCCATACGCTGATAAAGATTACGATAAGGAAACAATCGCGTCCGAGTTATGTGCGTCCGGTGGCAGGTATGATTATGGTAAACACGCGAAAGCTGGAACAGCTTTTGAAGCGTTCAGGCCCGGCCAGACCTTCTGGCAAGGGACAACCGGACACTGCACCGCTTCGGCGTGGGCTTGCGCTGTCGGGTGGGCCGGCCCTGCGCAATGACGTGACCACCCAGTCCAATGAACCCCAGATCGTGCCATGGAATGATGCAGTATGGGACGACCTTGCGCCGGTCACACCCGACACGGGCGTGGACAAGGCAACGCGCGCTTTCAATCAACATGCGCGCGACCCCGCTGTAACCACATTGTTTGATGTGCTGCGCACCCAGCTTGTCCAGACATTCCGTAAACGCGGCCATCGCTGTCTGGGAATCGCTGCGCCCCATTCGGCCACTGGTGCAAGTTTTGTCACCGCCGGACTTCTGGCCAGTTTTGCGCGGCGCAGCGATCTGCATGTCGTGGGTCTGGACGTTAATTTTGCCGATCCCGGTCTGCACCGCTATTTCGAGGCCGCGCCAGACGGTCCCATTCTGCCCGCGGTCCGGGGTGAAATTCCCATTGAATCGCATTTGCGCCGCGCCAATGCCGCGCTGGCCCTTGGGTTCAACAAACCCGCCACCGGACCCGACCAGCAGATCGCAACCTTCCCCGCCGAGGATTTCACCGATTTCGTGCACGATATTCTGGGCTTCATTGCACCGGATTTCATTGTTTGCGACATGCCGCCATTGCTGGAAGGCGACACCGCAATGAACCTTCTTGCCGGAATCGACGCTGTGCTTGTTGTGTCAGACAGCCACAAAACAACCGCCGATGACATTGCGGCATGCGAACGGGTCTTGCACGATCAGGCGGAGTTTCTGGGCGTTGTCATGAACCGTGCGGCACCCGCATCCGGGGGGCGCTAGCATGGGTCCGATCCAGTCCATCAGCGAATTGCTGGCTTTCCTGCGCCGCCGTCTGGACTTGATTCTTGTGACTATCGGGCTTGGCACAGTCCTTGCAGCGTTCATGGCGCTGCAAACAGTTCCCGTTTACCAGTCCCATACCACCCTGTCGGCACGCCTGAACACGGTGTCGGGTGAATTTGCAAGCATGACAGGGGTGCAGAACGCCCCTGCGCGCCTGCTGCAACTGGTGGAACAGCGTCTGACCACACGCGAAAACATGCTGGCACTGGCCGACAAATACGACCTGTATCCCGGTCTGCCCGCGCAGGAACGCGTTGATGCAACACGCGCATCAATCACTTTCCTAAGCCGGGAAGCCGTTACAATAGGCTTCGCAAGCGATGGCATGTTGTCATCCATCATTGTTCAGGCCCGCGCCGATACTGGCCCGAAGGCCGCAGATATTGCGAATGAACTGGCCGCGATGATCATCGCCGAAACTGGTGCCGGACGCGAGGCGCGCGCGCGCGAAACCTTGGCTTTCCTGCGCGAAAGGCAAACCCAGACCGAGGCAAACCTGCGCGAGATCGAGGCCGAACAACGCGCCTTTGCGGCACTTAATCCTGATGTGATGCCATTTAATGTAGAGTTGCGCCGCTCGGAATTGTTGCAACTGACAACGGCAATACAAACCACCGAAAGCGATATTGTAACGCTGGAATCGGAACTGGCCGCCCAAAACCGTCAGGGCAGCACGCAGCGCCGTATGGCCCAGCTGCGTGACCAGTTGATAACACGCCAGGCCGAACTGGAACGCCTGCAATCGCGCCGTGACGAGTTGGAACCATTCTTTACCCGTGTGTCCCAGATCGAACGCGACATGGATGCAATCGCACAGCGCGCCGAACGGCTGCAAGACAGCTTGCGCGATATTGCCGACCAGATTGCCAGCGCCGAAACCAATTTGCGGCTGGAAACCGGCCAGCAGATTGCGGCCTTCGATGTGCTGGAAACGGCAACACCGGCGGATTATCCGATGTCGCGCAGCCGGAAGGTCACCTTGTTGATGGGGATCATGGGGTCTGCTGTTCTGGCGGTCGTTGCGGCCTTCGCCTATGAGGTGATGCGCCCCGCGCTGCGCAGTCCGGGGCAGGTAGAACGCGACACCGGAATGCGCCCTGTGCTGGTTCTGCCCGAACTGGTTCTGCCCGCTGACAGGCGGCGATTGCGGATTGCACGCCTTGCGGGGTTTGCGTTGTTTGTCCTTGCACTGGCAGCAACGCTTAGCCCGCTGATCCAGCAATAACGCGGCGGGGTCCAACCATGCCCAATGCCATCGCCTATGCCGCACTGCTGATCTGGCCCTTGGTCATGGTGGTGATGTTTCGCAAAATGGCACCCGAACGCGCGTTCATCTGGGCCATTCTGGGCGGGTATATGGTGCTGCCTGAACTGACCGAATTCAACGTGCCGCTTATCCCTGCGTTTGACAAAACATCCATTCCGAACCTGACGGCAGTGGCACTGTGCCTTATCATGCTGAACCTGCGGCCAAGCCTGCTGCCCGTCGGCACCCTGGGCAAGATTCTTATGATCGCGCTGGTCATTTCCCCTGTGGTCTCGGTGTTTTTCAACGTAGAGACGCTGCAATATGGCATCCAGCAACTTGGCCGCCTGACCCTGATCGGCGATAATGCCACCACGATACCGGCCATGCGCATTTATGATTCCGTGGCGGTTGTGGTGCGCCAGATCATCATGATCGTGCCATTCCTGCTGGCGCGGCACATTCTGGCCAGTGAACAGGGCCTGACAGAATTGCTGCGTGCGCTGGTGATCGCCGGATTGATCTATTCGGCCCCGATCTTGTGGGAAGTCCGCTTCAGCCCGCAGTTGCACACCAACATTTACGGCTTCTTCCAGCATGATTTCAGCCAGATGATCCGCCAAGGCGGATACCGGCCCATTGTTTTCATGCCCCATGGGCTGTGGCTTGCGTTGTTCATGGTTATGGCTGCCATTTCCGCATTGCATTTTGCCAAACAGGCCGACCCGTCCGACAGGCTGCGCGCCAGCGCTACCGTGGTGTTTCTGTTCGGCATTACAGCCCTGACCAGAAGTCTGGGGCCGCTGCTGATCCTGCTGGTTCTGGCCGCGTTGGTGATGTTCGTGAAACCAAGGTTCCAGTTGCGCATCGCGGGCCTGATGGCGCTGCTTGCGTTGACATACCCGATCTTGCGGGGGGCAGGGATCATTCCGACCGACAGGTTTGTCGCGCTTGTCAGCCAGCACAGTCTGGAACGGTCGCTGTCCTTGCAGTTTCGTTTCGACAACGAGGATCTGCTGCTGGAACGTGCGGCAGAAAAGGCGCTGTTCGGCTGGGGCGGGTATGGGCGCAGCATGATCTTCGACCCCGATACGGGTGTCATGACCTCTATCAGTGACGGGCAATGGATCATCACAATCGGGCAATGGGGCTGGCTGGGCTATCTGGCGCTGTTTGGTCTGCTGTGCCTGCCATTGGTGGCGCTGTGGTGGCGTTGCAGGCAAATGCCGGATGGGGCGATTGCCCCGCAGGCTGGCGTATTGGCGCTGCTGCTTGGCGCCAGTCTGGTGGACCTGCTGCCAAATGCCACGCTGGTGTCGCTGACATGGCTTATTGCTGGCGCATTGTTGGGGCATGCGGAATTGCTGCATCAGCGCACGCAGCAGGCAAGACTGCAACACTGGCGAACCAAGCCTGGCCGTGCGGGCCTGATGGCAGTGGCACAAACCCGCAACCCCGCCCTTAGGCGCAGCTTCCTGTAAGGTGCTGTTTGAACAACATAGGTAAAGTTTTAATATTATGACCGACCTTCCAGACCAGTTCAGCGAAAACGACATTGCCGTGATCGGCATGGCCGCGCATTTGCCGGGTGCGGGGTCTGTTGTTGATTTCTGGGACAATTTGCGCGCCGGGCGCAGCGCCATCCGCCAACTAAGCGAGGGCGAGCTTCGCGCCGCTGGGGAAACAGCTGCAACATTGCGCAAACCCAACTATGTGCCCCATGCCGCCACGCTGGACGGCTTTGCCGAGTTCGACCCCGAATTCTTCGGCTTTTCCCCCAAGGAGGCGGCCATTCTGGACCCACAACACCGCCAGTTTCTGGAAGTCGCCTGGGAAGCGTTCGAGGATGCAGGCCACCCGCCCGCTGCATTCGATGGCCCTGTGGGGGTGTTTTCCGGCTGCGGCATGGGCAGTTATTTCTATTTCAACCTGTGTTCAAACCCCCATCTGGTTGATGATGTGGGCATGTTCCTGTTGCGCCATACCGGCAATGACAAGGATTTTCTGGCCACCCGCGTCAGTCATATTTTCGATCTGCGCGGCCCGTCGGTCAATGTGCAGACAGCCTGTTCCACATCGCTGGTGGCCGTGCATTATGCTGTGCAATCGCTGCTGACGGGGGAATGCGACATGGCGCTTGCGGGGGGCGTCACCATCGAATTGCCCCACGGGCGCGGCTATCTGTTCAAGGAAAACGAAATCCTGTCGCCGGACGGGGAATGCCACGCCTTTGACCACCGCGCACAAGGTACGGTGTTCGGGTCGGGCGCAGGTGCCGTGGTGCTGCGCCGCCTGTCCGATGCGCTGGCGGATGGCGACCATATCATCGCCGTCATCAAGGGCAGTGCGGTCAATAATGACGGCGCGGCCAAGGCGGGCTATCTGGCCCCGTCTGTCGAAGGGCAGGCCGCCGCCGTGTCCGAAGCGCATCTTGTCGCGGGCATATCCGCTGACAGCGTGTCCTATGTGGAATGCCACGGCACCGGCACATATCTGGGCGATCCCATTGAAATTGCCGCACTGACACAGGCATTTCGTGCAACGACCGACAAGACCGGCTTTTGCCGTATCGGATCGGTGAAAACCAATATCGGCCATCTGGACACAGCCGCCGGCGTGGCCAGCTTGATCAAGGTGGCGTCCGCACTGGAACACCGCGAATTGCCCCCCAGCCTTGGGTATGAAGCGCCCAACCCCGCCATTGATTTTGACGCGACCCCCTTTGTGGTCAATGACCGCCTGACACCGTGGCAGGGCAATGGTCCCTTGCGCGCTGGCGTAAATTCGCTGGGTGTGGGCGGCACAAATGCCCATGTCATCTTGCAAGAAGCGCCCGCGCGCGCCCCGTCTGACGCCAGCGACTGGCCCTTCCAGCTTCTGACCCTGTCGGCACGCAACAAGCCCGCGCTGGACGATGCCGCGCGCAACCTTGCTGCCCATCTGCGCACCCATCCCGACCAGCCGCTGGCCGATGTGGCCTTCACCCTGCGCGAAGGGCGCACCGCATTCGCCCAGCGCCGCATTGTCGTGGCCGAAACCCATGAAGATGCAAGCGCATTGCTGGACGCCGACAACCCCGCCCGCGTGTTCACCCATACCGCGCTGGACAACCCCGATATGGTGTTCATGTTCCCCGGCGGGGGCGCGCAATATGCGGGCATGGCCCGCGAGTTGTATGAAACCGAGCCTGTCTTTGCGGAATGGATGGATCGCGGGCTGGCCCATCTGCAACCCAAACTGGCCTATGACCTGCGCGCGCTGTGGCTGCCGGACCCGCAGGACATGGACCACGCGACCGAAGCGCTGAAACGCCCGTCCGTGCAATTGCCGCTGATCATGATGACCGAATACGCGCTGGCGCAAATGTTCATCGATTGGGGGGTGGCCCCGTCGGTGCTGGTGGGCCATTCCATGGGCGAAAACACCGCCGCCGCGCTGGCCGGTGTCATCGGGTTTGAAGATTGCATTGATCTGGTGCATCTGCGCGGGCAATTGTTCGACACTGTGCCCGCGGGCGGCATGCTGTCTGTGCCGCTGTCGCTGGACGCGCTGCGCCCCTATCTGGGGCCGGACCACGACATTGCATCGCTGAACGCGCCGGAACTGACGGTCATATCCGGCCCGCAAGCAGCCCTTGACCAGCTGGACGCGGCATTGCGCGCAGATGACATTGCCGCCCAGCGCGTGCCTATCGACATTGCTGCACATAGTCGCATGCTGGACCCCATTCTGGACCGCTTCCGCGCGTTTTTGCAGGGCGTGCCCCTGAACGCCCCGCAACTGCCCGTCATTTCCAACCGCACCGGCCAGCCGCTGACGCCGGAACAGGCTTGCGATCCCGAATATTGGGTGCAGCACCTGCGCAATACTGTGCTGTTTGGCGATTGCATCACCACATTGGCGGCGCGTCCCAACCGCATCTATCTGGAAATGGGACCGGGCAAGGCGCTGTCGTCGCTGACGCGCATGAACGGGGCCGTGGCAGGACAACAGGTGCTGTCGGCTTTGCGCCACCCTGACGAAGATATTGCCGATGATCTGTATCACATGGGCACGCTTGGGCGTATCTGGGCACTGGGCGGGCAATTTGACTGGGCGCAAATCTGGGGCGATGCGCGCCGCCAGCGCTTGCGCCTGCCCACATACCCGTTCCAGCGCGCGCGCTATTTCATTGAACCGGGCACCAGCAGCGCCGCCGATACCCCCGCGCTGGACCGCATCGATGATGTCACCCAATGGGGGTTTGCGACCGGCTGGAAACCAGCCTATGCCGATTGCGAGATTGATGTAACCCGCGATTTGTCCGCCCTGTCCGACACATGGCTGATTTTTGCAGATGACGCGGGCATTGCCGCGCCCGTAATTGCGCAACTGCGTGGCAGCGGCGCGCGCGTGATCGACGTGCAGGCGGGCGACACCTTCGCGCGCAAATCCGCAGACAGTTATACACTGGCCCCCGAACAGGGCGCGGACGGGTATATGCAGCTTCTGCAAGACCTGATCGCGGGCGGTGTGACCCCCACCCGCATCGGGCATTTCTGGCTTGCCGACCCGCGCGACACCTACAGGCCGGGGTCCAGTGCGATACACCGCAATCTGGAACAGGGGTTCTACTCCCTGCTGTATCTGGCGCAGGCCATCCAGTCCGAAAACCTGCCCCTGCCGGTTCACCTGACGATCATCACCCATGGCGCACAAGCGCTGGACGGCCAGCCGCTGGCCCATCCGGAGAAGGCCATGATCGCTGGCCCCGCCCGTGTGGCCCCGCGCGAAATGCCGGGCCTGACCTGCGCCACGCTGGATATTGACGTGGCCAGCGCCGACCTGACCCAAACCCTGCTGGAAGACCTTTGCGCCACCCCCGCCAACACCACCGCCATGCTGCGCGGGCAACGGCGCTATGTGCAGACTATCCGCCCCGCGCCCTTGCCAGATGAATTGCCAGACCTGCCACAAGGTGCGCATTGGGTCATTACCGGCGGTTTCGGCGGCATTGGCCTGACACTGGCCGAGGCGCTGATTACAAAAAGCGCCGCGCGCATCACGCTTGTCAGCCGCACCCCCCTGCCCGACCGCAGCGATTGGGACGCATGGCTGGCCAGCAATTCCCCCGCAGACCGGACCAGCCTGCGCATTCAGGCCATAGCGCGGCTGGAAGCACTGGGCGGGCAGGTCCATGTGGCCTGCGCCGATGTGTGCAATATTGATGAGATGCGCCGCGCGCTGGACGGGGCGCGCGACACCTTCGGCGCGCCCTACGGGCTGATCCATGCGGCAGGGCATATCGCGGATGCGCCCCTTCTGGGCAAATCCCCCGCCGATGTGGAAGATGTGCTGGCCCCCAAACTGCACGGGTTGCAAGTGCTGGACGCATTGCTGCCCGATGGCGCGCTGGATGTGCTGGTGCTGTTTTCGTCCACATCGACATTGACCACACCCGTGGGTCAGGTGGATTATGTGGCCGCGAATGAATACCTGAAC
Organism: Roseinatronobacter sp.; assembly: GCF_051859525.1. Taxonomy (NCBI): domain Bacteria; kingdom Pseudomonadati; phylum Pseudomonadota; class Alphaproteobacteria; order Rhodobacterales; family Paracoccaceae; genus Roseinatronobacter; species Roseinatronobacter sp. Next base: position 14,296 of record NZ_JBHYFM010000011.1, read on the forward strand.
GCGTTTGCACGGGCGCGGACCGGCGGGAAAACCCGCGTGCTGTCGCTGAACTGGGGCATATGGGCCAATGCCGGCATGGCCGCCGACGCAATGGCCGCGCGTCTGGGCCAGACCCCCGCTGTCCATGCAACCCCCTGCGCACAGCCGCTATATGATACGATGGATTTTGACGCCGCCGGCAACCGCCGCCTGACCCTGCAACTGGACACAAGCCATTGGGTTGTGGACCAGCACCGCACCAGCGACGGAACCGCCATTTTGCCCGGCACCGCCTATCTGGACCTGTGCGCACAGGCGCTGCGCGCACAGGGCGAGAACGGCCCGTTTGAATTGCGCGATGTCTGGCTTTTGCGCGCCCTTACTGTGCATGAGAATGCCACGCGCAAGCTGCGCGCCACAGTGACGCGCACCAAGGCGGGCTATGATTTTGCCCTGCGCAGCGATGTCCGGCAAGGCGGCACAACGGGCTATGTGCTGAATGCGCGCGCGAATGTGGTGCTGGCCACGCCAGACACCCCCGCCCCGATAGATCCCGCCGCCATTGCCGCACGCTGCCCCGATAGGGCCGAAGGCAACGGCCTGCCCACCCCGCAAGAGGCGCATCTGAATTTCGGCCCGCGCTGGCGCGTCATTACCCGCACCGCCTATGGCACCGGCGAAGGGCTGGCGCATCTGGACCTGCCTGCCGCGTTTCATGGCGATCTGGACGCGGGCCATGTGCTGCACCCCGCGCTTATGGATCTGGCCACCGGCTGGGCCATGCGGCTGATCCCCGGCTATGACGCCCGCGCGCTTTGGGTGCCGGTTTCCTATGACCGCGTGACCGTCTTTGCCGGGTTGCCCGCGCGCATTGTCAGCCACGCGCGGCTGTGCCCCGAGACTGACACCGACACTGACACGGAGTTTGCCAGTTTTGACCTGACGCTGGCCACACCGGACGGGCGCGTTCTGGTCGAGATCCGGCGCTTCACCATCAAGCAACTGACCGATGCTGCCTTTGGTGACGCGCCCCCCCTGCGCCCCTCCGAGGTGGAGCATGACACCCCCGCCAACCCTGCCCTGTCACCAGCAGAAGAACGCCTGCGCGACATGCTGGGCCTTGGAATTACACCCGCTGAAGGGGCCGCTGCCTTCTTGCGCGCCCTGCGGTCGGACCATGCGGCCCTTGTCGTGTCGTCCATCGACCCGCGCGCCCTGATCGCACAAGCCGATCATGACGCAACAGCCAAACCCCAGACCAAATTCGACCGCCCAGACCTTGGCACTGAACTGGTCGCGCCACGCAATGACATTGAACGCACGCTGACAGGGTTCTGGCAGGATTTGCTGGGCGTGGACCGGATCGGGGTGGATGACAACTTTTTTGATCTTGGCGGGCATTCGCTGATTGCCGTGCGCCTGTTTGCGCGGGTGAAAAAAGCCTATCAGGTGGATTTCCCCATATCCGTGCTGTTTCAGGCGCCCACAATCGCGGCCTGCGCCGCCATGATTGCCGAACAGACAGGGCTGGACCCTGAAGCAGACACCCCGCAACCGCAGTCCAGCCCGCCCGCCCGCGCGACATTCACCCATCTGGTGCCAATGGACGGCCAGCATGAAACTGCGCAAACACCGTTTTTCCTTGTGGCCGGAATGTTCGGCAATGTGCTGAACCTGCGCCATCTGGCGCTGTTGATCGGGCGGGACAGGCCGTTTTACGGGCTACAGGCGCGCGGGTTGCTGGGGGGTGACACCCCCCATGACCGGATTGAAGACGCAGCGCGCGACTACATTGCCGAAATGCGGCAGGTGCAACCGCATGGCCCCTATATGCTGGGCGGGTTTTCAGGGGGCGGGATCACAGCCTATGAAATTGCGCGCCAGTTGGAAGCTGCGGGCGAGACGGTCGAACTTGTGGTGCTGCTGGACACCCCGCTGCCCGTCCGCCCTGCCCTGACGCGCCCCGACAAGGCCCTGATCAAGCTGGCCGAACTGCGCCGCAAGGGGCCGGGATATGTGCTGGAATGGTGGCGCGCACGTCAGGCATGGAAACGCACGCTTGCCGCAGGCCCTGCCGCAGACAGCGATGATGCCTTTCATAACACCGCAATCGAGGCGGCCTTTCGCCGTGCTGTGGCCGCCTATCAGGTGCAGCCATGGAACGGCAATCTGGTTCTGTTCCGCCCCCCGCTGGACCGGCATTGGAAAGTGTCGGGCGGCAACTGGGTCAGCAGCCAGCGCGAATATGTTTTCGCCGACAATGACTGGACGCGTTTCGCCCCGAACCTGCGCGTGATCGAGGTGCCGGGCGACCATGACAGTATGGTTCTGGAACCCAATGTGCGGGTTCTGGTGTCACGATTGCGCGCCCTGATGCCCGCGCCGGAAATACAGCAAGCAGCCGAGTAACACGCATGAACGCAACTGTTCTGACAGTAATTGTCAATTACAAAAGCGCCGGAATGACGCTGCAATCCGCGCAATCCGCGCATGTTGCAATGCAGGGCATTGATGGCGCAATAACCATCGTGGACAATGACAGTCAGGACGGGTCATTTGAATTTCTGTGTGACAAGACGCGCGACATGCCGCGTGTCAGGGTCCTGCAATCGGGGCATAACGGGGGGTTCGGGTTTGGCAATAACACAGGCATTGCCGCCGGTTTGCCAAACGGGGAACGCCCCGATTTCGTCTATCTGCTAAACCCCGACGCCTTCCCTGACCCTGACGCAATCCGCCTGCTGCGGGATCATATGATCGCGCATCCCCAGACCGGCTTCGCAGGCAGCGCCGTGCGCGGCGAGGATGGCACCCCCCATGAGGTGGCGTTTCACTTCCCCTCGGTCCTGTCGGAATTCGAGGCGGCGGCAAATACCGGCATAATCACCCGTTTGCTGCGCAACTACCGCGTGCCCATGGACTTCCCGCCGGAGACCTGCGCGGTTGACTGGTGTTCAGGCGCCAGTGTGATGTTGCGTCGCAGTATGCTGGACCGGATCGGACTGTTTGACGAAACCTTTTTCCTGTATTTTGAAGAAACGGAACTGTGTCACCGCGCCCGCGCAGCAGGCTGGACGGGGATGCATGTGCCACAGGCCAGCGTCATGCATATCGGGTCGGTTACAACCGGCATGACAAACAAACGGCGCGTGCCGGATTACTGGTTCGACTCGCGGGCGCATTACTATCGCAAGACCGCTGGTGCCGGATATCTGGTTCTTGCGACAATTTCTTACATGCTGGGCGCCGGTATCTGGAAGGTGCGCCGGTATCTGGAACAGAAAGAGGATCGAATTCCGCCATATTTTCTCCGTGATCTTGTGGCACATTTGTTCAGAACGCTAATGTCGGGCTCGAAGGCCCCTCAGGTGCAGGCAGGGACGCAAAACGCGCCCTAAAGATGGGTGGTATATGTTGTTTTCAAGTGTTGTCGTCGGTGATGAAAGCCTGCTTGCGGAATGCAGCGAACAAATGCTGGCGCGCGGGCACAGCATCGCGGCCCTGGTCACAACCAACACGCAGCTTGTCCAATGGGCCAAGGGGCATGGCATACCCGTAATCACCCCCGGCGCCGGTCTGGTTGCACGTCTTGGCGGGGTTTCGTTCGACTGGTTGCTGAATATTGCAGGGTTGCGTGTGCTGTCCCCCGATGTTCTGGCGCTGCCGCGACAGGGGGCCGTGAACTTCCATGACGGACCATTGCCGCAGCACGCGGGGCTGAATGCCCCTGTCTGGGCCTTGATGGCGGGCGATGCGCAACATGGTATCACATGGCATCTTATCACCGACAAAGTCGACGAAGGCGATATTCTGGCGCAGGCGACCTTTGACATAGCGCCGGATGACACGGCCCTGACCCTGAATGCCAAGTGTTTTGCCGCAGGGGTCGAAAGTTTCGCGCAAGTGCTGGACATGCTGGAACGCGGCAACGTGACCGGCCAGCCGCAGGGCAAAACCGCGCGCAGCGTGCATTTGCGCAATGACCGTCCCGCGCATGACGGTGTGCTGGATTTCACGCGCACCGCGACCGAACTGGACCGCATGGTGCGCGCCCTGGATCACGGGCCATACTGGAACCCCCTATGTGCCGCCAAACTGCGCCTTGGCGCGCAGCTGGCCTGCATCGGCACAGCGCGGGTTGTCGCGGGTCAGGGACCGGCTGGACAGATACTGGACGTGGATGCAGACAGCCTGACCGTGGCCTGCGGCGACGGGGCGCTGCATATATCGGGGTTGCTGTGCATGCAGGGGCTGCCCCTGAACGCAAGGCAATATGTCACCAAAGGCGACACCATCACACCGCCCCCCGAAGGCGTCAGCCAAGCCATGGCGCGCATCACCAATGGGGACCAGCGCTGGCGCGATGCCCTGCGCAAAATGACCGGCAACCCAGCACTGGCACCGCAATCGGACCAGCGTGAAACACTGACGCTGGCGCTGGCGGACAGGCCGGATGCACAGGTCATTGCCGCATTCGGCACCGCCCTTGCGCGCCAGTTTGGTGTGTCGCAACTGGACATGGCCCTGTTCACTGCGGCAACCCATGACGCTGCCGCCGCTGCGCCGGACCATATTTCCGGCTGGGTTCCCCTGCAGATCGATCTGCGCCGCGCCGATCCTGTGGCAGAGATTGAATCTCGCCTGACTCTCGCCGCAAAAGCCCCCGGATTTGCCCGCGACATCAGCGCGCGCGACCCCTTTCTGGGCCTGATCGACATGCCGCATATCGTGGTGACCCGCAATGCTACGGCTGACGCAGGTGCCGTCACACTCGACCTTGAAACAGGCGACATGCGGTATGATCCCGCGCTGATCGGAACCGCCGAGGCACAGCGCATCAGGGCCGCAATGACAGCCACGCAGGGCGCTGACAATACGCTTGCGGCGCAACTGAACGCGACAGATAAACCCTATGACCGCATCTGCATGCATCACGCCTTTGAGGCGCAGGTGCGCGAAACCCCTGACGCCATTGCGCTGTCGTTTGAAAACCAGTCCCTGACCTATGCACAGCTGAATGCCCGCGCCAACCGCGTTGCGCATGTTCTGGCGGAAATGGGCGTCACGCCCGACACGCCGGTCGCATTGTGTACCGCGCGCGGGCCAAACCTGCTGATTGGCGCGCTTGGTATCCTGAAGGCAGGCGGCGCCTATGTGCCGCTTGACCCTGCCTATCCGGCGGACAGGCTGGCGCATTACCTGCACGATTCCGCCGCCCCCGTTCTGGTCACGGAACATGCCCATCTGGACATTCTGCCCCGCCATGACGCAGCGCTTTTGCAACTGGACACGGACACGCGCCTTGGCGCTGCACCTGACACCAACCCCGTCAGCTCCGTCACCCCCGACAATCTGGCCTATGTTATCTATACATCCGGTTCCACCGGCACACCCAAGGGCGTGATGGTCGAACATGGCAATGTCGCAAATTTCTTTGCCGGCATGGACGACTGCATCCGCCACGACCCGCCCGGTGTCTGGCTGGCCGTCACATCGTTAAGTTTCGACATTTCGGTGCTGGAACTGTTCTGGACACTGGCGCGCGGCTTCAAACTTGTGCTTATGGGCGATCAGGACCGCACTGCCGTGTCGCGCGGGCCGGTGCGCATAAACGACAAGCCCATGGATTTCAGCCTGATGTATTGGGGCAATGATGACGGCCAGGGGCCGCAGAAATACCGCCTGCTGCTGGAAGGCGCGAAATTTGCCGACACACACGGGTTTTGCGCGATCTGGACCCCTGAACGCCATTTCCACGCTTTTGGCGGGCCGTTCCCCAACCCGTCTGTTTCTGGCGCGGCCGTGGCAGCGGTCACGCAGAATCTGGCGGTGCGTGCAGGGTCTTGCGTGGCGCCGCTGCACCATCCGGTGCGCATAGCCGAAGAATGGGCGATGATCGACAACCTGACCAACGGGCGCACGGGCTTGGGCATTGCGTCTGGCTGGCACCCTGTGGATTTTGTCATTCGCCCCGAAAACCGCCCGCCCAATAACAAACAGGCCATGTTCGACATGATCGACACGCTGCGCAAACTATGGCGCGGCGATGCGGTCGAATTTGACAAGGGCGACGGGCCGGTGCAGGTGCAAACCCTGCCGCGTCCGGTATCGCGCGAATTGCCCATCTGGCTGACAACGGCGGGCAACCCCGAAACCTGGCGCGACGCCGGGCGGCTGGGCGCGAATGTGCTGACCCACCTGCTGGGCCAATCCATCCCCGAGGTGGCCGAGAAGATCACCATCTATCATGAAGCCCTGCGCGACGCGGGCCATGACCCCGCCGATTTTACCGTGACGTTGATGTTGCACAGCTTCGTTGCGCGCGACCGCGACCATGCCCGCGAAGTGGCACGCGGCCCGATGAAATCCTATCTTCTGGCGGCAGCCGGTCTGGTAAAGCAATATGCATGGGCCTTTCCGGCGTTCAAACGCCCGCAGGGTGCGAAAAACCCCATGGATATCGACCTGTCATCCCTGTCACAGGACGAAGTGGACGGTATTCTTGATTTCGCCTTCAACCGCTATTTCGAAGATTCCGGCCTGTTCGGCACCGTTGAGGACTGTCTGGGGCGGGTAGAGCAACTCAAGGCGATTGGCGTGACCGAGATTGCCTGCCTGATTGATTACGGCATCAACACCGATCAGGTTCTGGAAGGGCTGTTCCCGCTGGCCGAAGTCGTCAAGCGCACCAATGCAGGGGTGGATATTCCCGACGATGACTATTCGATCGCGGCACAGATACACCGCCACAAGGTCACGCATCTGCAATGCACCCCGTCAATGGCGCGCATGCTGGCCATGAATGACGACAGCCGCGCAGCACTTGCCACGGTCAAGAATGTCCTGATCGGCGGCGAGGCCCTGCCGGGTGTTCTGGCGCGCGACATCGCGCAACTGACAGGCCAGCCGGTGCAAAACATGTATGGCCCGACCGAAACCACCATCTGGTCCACGACCCAACCAACCAAGGGCGGCACCGGAATCACGGACATCGGCACCCCGATTGCCAACACGCAGGTTTATATCCTTGATGACAGCTTGCAGCCCACTGGCGAAGGCGAATTGTTCATTGGCGGTGACGGGGTGACGCGCGGCTACTGGAACCAGCCGGACCTGACCGAAAGCCGTTTCATCGCAAACCCGTTCGGCGCGGGGCGGCTGTATCGTACTGGCGATCTGGTCAGGCACGGGGCTGGCGGTATCCGGTTTCTGGGCCGTGTCGATCATCAGGTGAAAATTCGCGGGCACCGCATCGAACTGGGCGAGGTTGAAGCTGCCCTTGACGCCCAACCCGGAATTACCGCCGCTGTCGCCATCGCCCGCGAGGATCGTGACGGTGATATCAGGCTGGTCGCTTATTACACTGGCAGCCCTGCGGGTGATTTGCGCGCCGCACTGGCGCAGCGCCTGCCCGCGCATATGGTGCCCGCGCATTTTGTACCGCTGGCCGAAATGCCCCTGACCCCCAACAAGAAAATCGACCGCAAGGCCCTGCCTGCCCCCGCCGCCGCACAACAACCGGCAAACAGCGCCAAGGGCGCGGCACCTGTGGCGTCAGGCAGTGGCACAGTGGACCAGATTGCCGCGATCTGGTGCGATGTGCTGGGTGTTGCGCAGGTTGGTCCGGCGGATAATTTTTTTCATCTGGGCGGGCACTCGCTTCTGGCCGTGCAGGCACACCGCGAAATGCGCACGCGCCTGAACATACCCGGCCTGTCGATCACCGATTTGTTCCGCTTTCCGGTGCTGGGCGAATTTGCGCGCCATCTGGACAGCAAACAGCGCCCGCTTGCCCCAGTTCAGCATACAGGCACGGCCCCGCCACCACCCGCCGCAGCGCCAGCCACGGCAGCCCCATCCGACAGAATGCAGGCCATGGCCAAACGGCGTGCCATGCGCGCAGAAAGGGCTGGTCGCGGGTGATTCAACAGCGTTTTTGCCTTGCGGAATATGCCCGCCCCCTGTTCAGCGACAGGGTTGCCATGGGCTGGGCGGACCCCACAGCCCCCATGCCCCGCCTGATGGGCGATGAAGTGCTTGCGATTGAACAGGTCAGTGCCAAACGCGCACGCGAATTTGCCGCCGGACGCGCCGCAGCGCGCAGCGCCATGGACCAGCTTGGCCATGTGGCCCGCCCCGTTCTGCATGGCGATGATCGTGCGCCGATCTGGCCCGCCGGTCTGGCAGGGTCCATCACACATACCGACCATGACGCGCTGGCCGTGGTCACGGACGACCCCGACATTCTGGCACTGGGCCTTGATATGGAACCTGCAACCGCGCTGGAACCCAACCTGTGGCCCGTTATCTGCACACAGAACGACCTGCTTTGGCTGGCTGGCCTTGGCCCCACACAGCGCGGAAATTTTGCCCGTCTGGTGTTTTCCGCAAAAGAAGCCGTCTATAAGGCGCAATACCAGATCAGCCGGTGTTTGATCGATTTTCACGCGCTTGACCTGACGCCCGATCTGGCAACAGGGCGTTTTGTGGCGCAGTTGCAGCAGGATGTTCCCAACCTGCCCTGCGGCACGCGATTCGATGGCCGTTTTTCGATTCTTTCAAACAGTATCATCACCGCTGTTGAAATTCGTCACAACTGACCCGCAGGCGGTTGCAAAACTGGCACGTTCAGCCGCGCGCCCCGTCTATGGATGGTAGGTTTGAACCCCGCCTGCGCAATATGTAAGGAACCGCTGCAGGTGATCGCGACATGGTGACCAATTCCTGAAATTCATTGGCAAAAACCCCCGCCTTTCTGATATAATTGCGCCACAACCACTCTATCAGAGGCAGCTTGCTGTAGTTTTTTAACCAACCGATCATAAGAATCGGCATCAGCATCCCAGAGTCAGAAAGAATCGAGGGCAGAATGAAGAAAACACTGATTGCCGCCACCCTTTCGGCATTCATCATCCCCGCAATCCCGACCCCCGCCAGTGCAAGCGCGATTGAAACCGCCTGTTTGCGGTCCGACCGTGCGCAGGCAACGCGGTCCTTGTGCCGGTGTATCGGGTCTGTTGCGAATGAAACGCTGACACGCGCTGAACAACGCCGTGCGGCAGCGTTCTTCCGTGATCCGCAGCTTGCGCAGGATGTGCGCATGTCCAAAAGCGACCGCGACAATGCTTTCTGGGCGCGCTATCGTGCGTTCGGGGACCGTGCTGAACAATTCTGCACAGGCCGCTGAACCGCAAAAGGGGCACCCCTTTTCAGACATGCCCCGCCAATGACCCCGAACATGGTTCGGGGTCTTGTTCGTTTATTGAGGCTGTCGCATTCAGCAGACATGCTCTAACTTATTGATTTCGCGTGTCCGAGAAGCTCAGAACCGGTTCCCGCTTTTGCGCAACATGCGCTAGTTGTGGCTGTGGCTATGCCCGTGACTATGGCCATGGTCATGGCCGCCGCCGTGATCGGCACCGCGTTCCAGATCAACGGGGATCACAAGCTCCAGCTCCTCGCCGTTTTCCAGCACCAGCGTTACCGCCACGTCATCGCCGTGGCTTAGGGACTGGTTCAGACCCAGAAACATGACATGGTCCCCGCCGCGCGCAAGGGCATGCATGCCTTGGGCCGGGACGGTGAACCCCTCTTCAACCTCAATCATGCGCATGACGCCATCCGCATCTTCCATGTGGGTATGCAATTCCACGCGTTGCGCCACATCAGACCGCGCGCCAATGATGCGGCAGTCTGTGGCGGATTGGTTCATGATATGCATGAACGCCGCACCCGATTGCGACATGGCCGTCGATGTGCGCGCATAAGCGTCATGAACTTCCAATTCACACGCAATGGCGGGCAGGGCAAACGTGACTGCCACAGCAGTCGTCAAAACTAGTTTTTTCATTCTGTGATTCCTTGTCTGACAGTTGGGTTTTTCCGCAATCAGACAGGTTCCGGCGGTGCGCGCGATCTGGCCCAGAACCCCGCCGCAGCCGCATGCAAAACCGGCGCACCCGAATCCCATTGCACATCATAGGCCCGCGATAAAACGACCGGCATCAACTCCGGATCAAACAGACCGGCGACAACAGGCATCACGCAATCGGGGCATGGGAGCGTATATTCAACGGGATTGCCGTCTGCATCAATCGTGATGGAGACCAGACCATAGCCCGTGCAGATAACAAGCGTTTGCGCGCCCGCCGCAAGATGACGCGCCTGAACAAAGCCGATACTGGCCAGCGCCAATGACAGCGCCAGCGCAACACCGGACAAGCTGCGCATCAGTTTTAACATGCGGCCAATCTATGCCGTTCGCCCGACTATGAAAAGCGGCATATCAGGGGATCATGCGCTTTATGGCCGCGACATGTTCGCCCGATGCGGCTGCCACGTCTGCCGTCAGGGCCATGGCGTCCGCCAACACGGCATCAGGTTCTGCCAGCCGGTCCACCAGCCCCCATGCCAGCGCTTCGGGCGCGTCAATGCGCGCACCTGCCATAAGGATCATTTTTGCGCGCGCCGGTCCCACCAACGCGGCCAGTCGCGCGGGGTCGGACGGTTGCGGCAGAAACCCCAGTTTCATCACCGGATAGAAGAATTTGGCCTGCGGCACTGCCACACGCAGATCACAGGCCAGCGCCATGCCGAATGCACCACCCGCCAGCGTGCCGTTCAGCGCCGCAATCGTCAGGCAGGGGGCGGATGCAATGCGCCCCGATAACGCTTCCCACAAGCCCGATGTGGCCAACCCTGCGCGCGCTTCCTCCAGATCGGCACCTGCGCTGAACACCTTGCCGCGCCCTGTCAGAACCAGCGCACGCGCCCCCGCGCGACTGGCCGCATCAACGCCATCACACAGGTCTTGCAGCATCGCGGCAGTCAGGGAATTGGCCTTGTCGATACGATCCAGCGTCAGCGTCCAGACGCCGCCTGCGTCCTGCACATGGATCATTGCACGCCCACACGCGCGCGGATGTCGGGCTGGCGCAAGGACACTTCGCGCCCGATCCAGTCATCCGAATCCGGTGTGCACATCCAGACCAGCGCCTGCGCGGCCCATTCGGGCGGAATATGTGCCGACCAGTCCAGCTGGCTGACCGCATTCACACCGCTGGCCTTGATGTCGCGCTGCATATCCGTGGCCACAGTTCCGGGTGACAGACTCAGGATGCGCAGACCCCGCGCGCGCGCTTCGGTATCGGCCACGCGCGTCAGCATCAATGCGCCCGCCTTGGAACTGCAATAGGCACCCCACCCTTCCAGCGGGTTATGTGCAGCCCCCGACCCCACGGTTATGATACTGCCGCCGCCCTGCGCCTGCATGACAGGCAGCGCCGCGCGCATGCCATGAAACACGCCCTTCAGGTTTATATCGATCAGGCGCCCGAACTCATCAGGTGAAACCTCGGACAGCAGGCCAATGGGGTCAATCGCCCCAGCGTTGTTGATCAACACATCCAGCCGCCCGAAACGCCGGCACATGGTGTCGATCGCGGCTTGCACGGCGGCAAAATCGGCCACGTCACAGGGCACAGGGACAGCGCCGGTTTCCTGCGCCAGCGTATCAAGCGCGTCAACGCTGCGTGCAGCCATGCCGACCTGTGCGCCAGCGGCCACAAAGGCCCGTACCGCCGCCGCGCCAATGCCGCGGCTTGCCCCCGTAATCAGAACCACCTTGCCCGCCAGCGAAGATGCATCAAAACCCATGTCAGCCCCCGTCATTCAGTAATCGCGTTCAAAAAACAGCCCGACCCCCACGCGCCCGCGATTGTCGACGCGCCCGCGTGCGGTCAATGATGGCGACAGGTCGATATTTATCGACACTTCGCTGTCGCCCTGCGGTTCAACCTCAAGATCGGTATAGATTGTCTCGGTCAGGTAGCGCCCCAACCGGATAGAGGTTTCGCCATCCTCATCCGTGCGCACATCCAGATCGTCCAGCCCGATATTGCGGCGCAGGCGTTCAAGGATACCTTCGCTGCGGCCGGACAATGTGGCCAGAGATGAGGCAAGCTGCGCGGCCTGAAACACGCTAAGGGTTTCAAAGCCCCGCCCGAACAGCAGCAGCGACACCACTTCTTCCTCGGGCAGTTCGGGGGTCGACTCGAACCGTATCTCCGGCGAATCTGCGCGCCCTTCCAGCACAATACGGGCCGTTACGCCGGTGCGTTCGGTCGATGCCACCAACCGCACGAACGGCACCAGATCCCCTTGCAGGCTGGCAAACCCTTCGTTCAGGGTGAAGCGGTTGCCCAGCAAATCCAGCCGCCCGCGGATCAGCGCGAACTGGCCAATGGGAATAGGGTCCGCAGTGGTGCCGGTCAGGCGCAACTGCCCGCCCAGTTCGGCATCAAGTCCGCGCCCGCGAATGAAAATCCGGTTGGGGGCGTCAATCGTCAGATCCAGCGTTGCCGGACGGCGGACACGCCCATGCGTTTCGCCCGCGAAAATACCGGCCCGCTGGCGGGTTTCACGCACAGGCCCCGCTTCGCCGCGATGCTGGATATCCGGTGGTATAAACCCGCGCGACACCAGACCCACGCGCGGAATACGAATTTCGGTGCCGTCCAGAACCAGTGACCCCGCAAGGTTTGGACCTTGTGTCAGGGCGCCGGTGATCGCGACCTGACCGGACACATCTGTCTGGTATAATTGCGGGTCCTGTATGCGCAGATCGCTCAGGGTTGCGCGCAGATCGGCATTCAGGGGGGGCATCAGGTCAATATTGCCTGTCAGTGCAAGCGTGCCGCCCGCAACTGCGCGGCCCTGCACATCAATCGCGGCACGCCCGCCGGACAGTTGGGCGCGCGCAGCAAGGTCGGTGATACGGATATTCTGTTGCGGCAGGACAAGCTGCGCGCCCGTCGCCTCGGCAGTGCCGGACACCGAAGCCAGCGCAAGCGGGCCGTTTACCGACACATCAAACCGCGCAGGCCCCTGCACCGAGCGCGGCTCCAGCCGCGGGTTGATCAGGGCAATGTCGCCAGTGCCGCTGGCACGCAAATCGGCGCGCAAATCGCGCGAAATGCTGCCCGCCGCCTGCACCGACAGGCCCGCTGGCCCCGATGCTGCAATATCCAGCACGAAGGCATCGCCCGTGTCGCGCACATCCCCCGACACTGTAACAGCACCCACAATTCCCGGCACAATCAGGGCCAGATCGCGCAACTGTGCATCGATTGTCATGGCAGGGCGGCCCTGAACGCTATTGCCCGAAATTGTGGCCGTGACATTCGGACCGGCAAGGCGCGCATCCTCGATCAGCAGCGCATCGGGGCGCTGGATCACGCGCGCATTTAGCTGATTGGTGCCCGCAAGCAAACGGTTCGCCACATCATTGCCAAGGCGCAGGTCACGCGCAGTCATATCCAGATCAAGGGCGCGTGTTTCGCCATCTTCACGCAAGGCGACAGTGCCGCGAAGACTGCCGCCGAACCCTGATCGGATGGACGCCAGCGCCCCAAGTCCGAATTCCGCATCCAGCCGCGATGCACCTGCCGCATAGCGCCCGTTGGCCGACAAGGTCAGCACAGCGTTTTCAAGGTCCAGCGCGGCAAGATCAAACGCCGCGCCGTCACGCTGGCCCCGAATTTGCAGCCGCGTTTCACCGCGCAGGGCACGATTTGCATCCGGCTGGCCCACTGTCAGGTCACGCGCGCGCGCATCAATCGTGACCGTTTCACGTTCAAGCGGGCCATCCACCGCGATACGCGCATCAATCGCGCCGCCGAATTCACCGCCCAGAACCGCAAGATCGGCGAAATCCAGATCACCACGCAACCGAATATCTTCTGGCGAGACCTGCCCGCGTAAATCCGCGCTTAACGTCTGTGCCTGTGCGGTCAGTTCGCGGATGGTCACGGACCCGTCACGCCCTTCGGCATTCAACGAAATCACGCTTTCGCCAGCCAGCAGGCGGTCAAGCTGTTCCTGCCCGAATGTCAGGTCATTCCCGCTAACGCTGGTTTCCACACTGAACTGGTCCCGCTGCGGCCCGATACGCCCTTGTGCGCGCGCGCGCACCGAACCCGACAGATCGCGGCCCGCCAGTGTCGACAAGCGCGATATGTCCAGAAATTCCGCCTGCCCATCGGCGAACACAACACCATCTTCCAGACGCGCGCGCCCGTTAATACTGAAATTCCGCCCCTCCAGCAGCACACCCGGCAGCAACAGGGGCCGCCCTTCACGCCAGATGAACGCGACAGATCCGGTCATGGAACTGCCCAATGCCTCGGACAGGCCCTGATCGCGCGCAGACAGGCCCAGCGCAGAAAAGTCGATAAGCGCGTCAACCACGTCAATATCTTCGCCGAACCCTTGTGACGTGATCCGCCCCAAACCGTTCACGAACAGGCTTTCGACCGAAATATCGCCATTGTCGAACCCGATCAGGTCCAGCACCAGTTCCCAATCCTCGCTGGTTTCGGCATCAAAACCCAGCCGCAAATCTGCCTGTTCGATACTGGTATCGGACCCGCCGACCGGCAACCGCACGCGCCCGCCATTGCGGTCCCGGATTTCGCCGCGCAGGTCAATCAGTTCGGGCAGGTTGTCCGCACCCATGCGCACACGCCCGTCCAGTTGCAATTTCTCGGTCTGGATGCGCAGGTTGTCCAGCGACAGGCGACCATCATCGAAACGGCGGGCCTGTGTGCGCAAACGGCTGTCATCGCCGAAAAACTGGTGGAATTCCGGTTGCAGCAGCGGCCGCAAATCCCCGCCAAGGTCCAGCCGCACGGCCTGCGCAACGCCGGGCAGGGTGGTCTGCAAGGCAAATTCGCCCGCAACACGGCGCTGCCCGTCAGTGTCCAGCGTGATATCCGCTTCAAAATTGTCTATCGGCCCGTCGCCTTGCACGCGAAGCGCGGCAGATGGCAGGCCGGGCACATCCAGAAGCGTGACTGCCAGACCGCCTTCTGCTTCCTCGATATTCAGGTCCAGCGACAGGATGCGGGTATCATTGGAAAAGCTGGCATCCAGCAGGAACTGGCCTGCAACATCATCCAGACGGTCGATTTGCAACCGTGCATCGCCTTCCCCGCCCGCAAGCGCCGCGCGCCCGCTGATGCCCGCCCGCAATTCCTGCCCAAGCAGGGGCGCGCCCAGGATCACCTCGTCCAGGGCCAACTGTCCCAGATTGATGGACACGGGCAGTTCCGGCAATTCAAACCGGCGCATCGGCACCAGTTCGTCAGACTCCTCGCCCACTGGCGCGCGCAGGATTTCGACACGCTGCGCCGAAATCTCGGCAATCTCGATACGGCGCTGGAACAGGGCAGACCGGTTCCATTGCAACGCCGCACCCGTCACGCGCAGCCAGACCCCGTCATCATCCTCGATGGTCATTTCGTCAAATGTCGCGCGGGATGACAGCGCGCCGCGAAACCCCGTTATCCGGACCGCGCGGCCCCGATCCGACAGACTGTCTTGCAGCAGACGCGTCAGAAAACCCACATCGCTTTCGCTTGGGTCGGGCGCAATCTCCTCCAGGCCCTGTGCGGGCAGGTTTACGGGAAACGCCACCAGCAGACACACAAGCGCCATGGATATAAGGTGTAGAAGCCGCCTCAAAACGCCTGCCCTATACCAAGATAAAGCTGCGGACCGCGCCCTGTGTCGCCGCGCACAGGCAAGCCCACATCCAGCCGCAGCGGACCGATGGGTGTGTCATACCGTATGCCCACACCCGCGCCCGCATGCCAGCCCGACGGGCCAGTAAACACACCTTCGGACACATAGCCCGCATCGGCGAAGGCTGTCAGACCAATCGTTTCCGTTGCGCGCATCCGTCCTTCCAGCGACAACGCGGCAAACCCGCGCCCGCCAGAACGTACACCATCGGGCGAGACACCCAGCGACCGGAAGGGCTGGCCCCGCACGGACCCGCCGCCACCGGAATAAAACAGGAAATCGCGCGGTGTGCGGTCAATATTCGCGCCGAAGATCGCGCCCGCCTGCGCGCGTCCTGCCAGCACGAACCGGCTGTCATCACCAAACCCGTAATAGCTGCGCGCATCCACATAGGCGCGCGCACCGCTATCGGCGGCAGCAACCCCGAAAAACGGCGTGACATCGGCCTGAATATATGTCCCGCTGGTGGGCGAACGCTCATCGTCGCGCCGGTCCCATTCCACCATCAGCGGCAATAAAAGCAGGCGATAGTTCCGCCGGATTTCAAGGTCCGAACCGAACCGCGCCCGTTCAACCAGAACACCCAGACCCGCACCGAAGGTAAGTTCATCACTGAACCTGTGCGACAGCCCGATATCCAGCCGCGCGCGGCGGGCGCGGAAATCATCCTCGCGTTCATTCTCGGCCAGAACACCAAGGTTCAGGGTGGTGTCGGGTGTGAATGTGGCAGGGCGTGAAAATTCCAGCGCCAGACGGTAATCGCGTCCGCCGCGCCGTGCGGCAAGCCCGCCGACCATGGCCTCGATGCGCAACCGTTCCGCGCCACCCAGAAGGTTGCGATGCAACCAGAAGCCCGACAGTTTGGCACCGCTTTCGGTGTCCAGTTCAATGCTTGCGCCAATCCGGCGCAGCGGCGCTTCGACCACTGCGGCGTTAATGTCGAGCGAACCGTCAGGGTTGCCTTCCTCGGCCTCGCGCAGTGCGACGGACGCAAAGGTGCCGGTGCGCCGCAGCCGTTCAGCGGCACGCTGCACATCATCGGGCGAGAAGACCTCGCCCGTGGGCAGGCCCGCGATTTTCACAATCCGGTTTGGTCGCGTGCGTTCCTGCCCACTGGGGCGCAACTGGCCAAAGGTAAAGCGCGGGCCGGGGTCAATGGCGACATCAACATCCAACTGCTGCGCGGGGTGGCGCGCGGTGATCTGCTGGTTGACCGGTTCGGCCTTGGCATGGCCCAGATCGCGCCAGCCATCAATAACTGTGCCTGCCGTGTCGCGGATAACCGTGCTGCGCGCGGGCTGTCCGGTGGCAAAGGCGCCGGGCACATCCGTTTCCGGCGCAAGCGGCCCGATCTGTGCCCGCCCGAACACAAACGGCGGCCCAGCACTAAGCTGGACATCAATGACACCAATATTTGCCGGCGGGTTCAAAGGCGAGATATCCGCAGCTTCGCGGCCGTCAATCCGGACACTGATGACCGGCGCGTAATAGCCCGCTTCATAGAACAGGCCAATCAGCTGGCCATATTCGGCACGCGCGATCGTGAACACCTCGAACGGGTCGGACAGCCCTTCGGCCCGCGCATCGCGCAGCAGGGACGCTTGTTGCAAGACCTGTTCCAATGCGGTGTCGCCACCGGTGACAGTAAAACGCAAGTCTTGAAACCCTGCCGCAGGCTGGGCAAGAACCATACCAAAAACAAGTGTTTGCGCCATGACAGCCAAGCGGCCACGCGCACCCCCCTGTGGTTTTTTCAACCGGCTATCCACCCATGAATAACAACTGTGACGCATTATCTGAATGTTGTTGCAGATCGGGCGTAAGGGAACAACTCCAAACTTTGGGCGGCGGCGACACTCTGCCTGTTCGCACTTCATTGACCAATACTGCCGCGCGCCCTTGTTGGGTAGGGGTTCGAGTGCTATGTCGCCCCAAAGAATTCATCTGAAAAAGGAGCTTGGGCGGATGTCTCAAGACTATGTGATCAAGGATATTGCGCTGGCAGAATTCGGGCGTAAGGAAATAGCTATTGCCGAAACGGAAATGCCGGGCCTGATGTCGCTGCGCGAAGAATACGGCGCAGCCCAGCCGCTGAAAGGGGCGCGGATCGCCGGATCGCTGCACATGACCATCCAGACCGCTGTTCTGATTGAAACACTGGTGGCCCTTGGTGCCGATGTGCGTTGGGCGTCTTGCAACATCTATTCCACACAAGACCACGCCGCGGCGGCGATTGCCGCAGGTGGCACACCTGTTTTCGCCATCAAGGGCGAAACGCTGGAAGAATACTGGACATATACCGACCAGATTTTCCAGTTCGAGGGCGGCGCGAACATGATCCTTGATGATGGTGGCGATGCCACCATGTATATCCTGCTGGGCGCGCGGGTCGAGGCCGGCGAAACCGACCTGATCGCCGTGCCCACCAGCGAAGAAGAAGAGTTCCTGTTCGCCCAGATCAAGAAGCGCCTTGCCGCAAGCCCGGGCTGGTTCGCCCGCCAGCGCGACCTGATAAAAGGTGTGTCCGAGGAAACCACCACCGGCGTCCACCGCCTGTATGAATTGCACAAGAAAGGGCAGCTTCCTTTCCCTGCGATCAACGTAAATGACAGCGTAACCAAGTCGAAATTCGACAACAAATACGGCTGCAAGGAATCGCTGGTGGACGGGATCCGCCGCGCCACCGACACCATGATGGCAGGCAAGGTTGCCGTGGTGTGCGGCTATGGCGATGTGGGCAAAGGGTCCGCCGCCAGCCTTCAGGGGGCAGGCGCGCGGGTGAAAGTCACCGAGGTTGACCCCATTTGCGCCTTGCAGGCCGCAATGGACGGGTTCGAGGTGGTGTTGCTTGAAGATGTGGTGAAAACCGCAGATATCTTCATCACGACCACCGGCAACAAGGACGTGATCCGCATCGAGCATATGCGCGAGATGAAGGACATGGCGATCGTCGGAAATATCGGGCATTTCGACAATGAAATTCAGGTGGCCGCCCTGAAAAACCACAAATGGACCAATATCAAGGACCAGGTGGACATGATCGAAATGCCGTCAGGCAACCGCATGATCCTGCTGTCGCAAGGCCGCCTGCTGAACCTTGGCAATGCCACCGGCCACCCCAGTTTCGTGATGTCGGCAAGTTTCACCAACCAGGTTCTGGCCCAGATCGAATTGTGGAGCAAAGGCGACGAATATGCGCCGGGTGTGTTTATCCTGCCAAAGGCGCTGGATGAAAAGGTTGCGCGCCTGCATCTGGAGCGTATTGGCGTCAAACTGACCGAATTGCGCGCCGATCAGGCCAGTTATATCGGGGTTGCGGTCGAAGGGCCGTTCAAGCCCGAGCATTACCGTTATTGATATCGAAAAAAGGGGGCTGCGGCCCCCTTTTTGGTCCTTCTGGCCCTGCGCTGCGCTACGGGCGGTTTTGAGTATTTCTGGCAAGATGAAATCCTGCCGGAATGTCCCGGTCAGGGGTTTTCGGGACTTAGGCCCAGATGACGTGTCCCGCGCGCTTCGGCCAGGGTGATCTGGTGTTGGCGTTCTCGGAATGCCGCGCGGCGCGCGTCAGTGAATTCATCGACACAATGGTGACATTGCACGCCCTGTTCATATTCGGGGCGTTGTGTATCCTCTGGCCAAAGCGGGCGGCGGCAGGCGTGACACATGACATGCGGGCCGGGTTTCAGCCCGTGTTCAATGGACACACGCTGGTCAAATACGAAACATGCACCCTGCCACATGCTTTGATCTGCGGGCACGTCTTCCAGATATTTCAGGATACCGCCTTTCAGGTGATAGACATCGTTTATGCCTTGTTGCAACAGGAAATTCGTTGATTTCTCGCAGCGGATGCCGCCGGTGCAGAACATTGCAATACGTTTGTTGTGAAACCGGTCGCGGTTGTCTTCCCACCATTTCGGGAAGTCACGGAAGGATTTTGTTTCGGGGTCGATCGCGCCCTTGAATGTGCCAATGGCCACTTCGTAATCATTGCGGGTGTCAATGACCACAACATCCGGCGCGCTTATCAAATCGTTCCAGTCCTGCGGCGCGACATAATGGCCGGTGCCTGCGCGGGGGTCGACATCCGGCTGGCCCATGGTAACGATTTCGCGTTTCAGCCGCACTTTCATACGGCCGAACGGCATGGTTTCAGCCGGGCTTTCCTTCCAGTCGAGGGACGCGCAGCCGGGCAGGGCGCGAATATGAGCCAGCACCGCGTCAATGCCCGCGCGCGTGCCGGCAATGGTGCCGTTGATCCCTTCGCGCGCCAGCAGAAGCGACCCTTTGACGCCATGCGTTTGCGCAAGCGCAAGCAGCGGCCCGCGCAATGCGGCGGGGTCATCGAATCGGGTGAAGTGATAGAGTGCGGCAACTGTCAGCATGTGTCTGCGTTTACTGCCGAGTTTTGCGCGACGCAAGCCTGCGGGATTGACGCAGCGCGATTGTGTGCGTAGCCATGAGCCGACAGACAGGAGGGCGGAACATGACCCATGCGCTGGTCGTGATCGACATGCAAAACGACTTTTGCCCCGGTGGTGCATTGGCCGTGACTGATGGGGACAGCGTTGTTGCGGGGATCAACGCGCGGATGGCACAGGCGGGTGCAGTGATCTTGACGCAGGACTGGCACCCTGTGGGTCATTCCTCCTTTGCCAGGCAGCATAAGGACCGCGCACCGATGGAGTCGGTGAACATGCCTTATGGCGCGCAAGTGTTGTGGCCGGATCATTGTGTGCAGGGCAGCAAGGGCGCGGAATTTCACCCCGATCTGGATACCAATCGCGCAGACCTGATCCTGCGCAAGGGGTTCCGCCGCGATATCGACAGTTATTCCGCCTTCTTTGAGAATGACCGGACCACGCAAACAGGGCTGGACGGGTATTTGCGTACACGCGGGATCACTGAACTGGAATTCGCCGGCCTGGCCACGGATTTCTGCGTCGCGTGGTCGGCGCTGGATGCGGCGCGTCTGGGCTATAAGGTGCGCGTTCTGACATCGCTGTGCCGGGGGATTGACGTGAACGGGTCCATGGAACAGGCGCTTGAGAACCTGCGCGGCGCCGGTGTGGAACTGGTCTGAGCATGGATATTGCGACCCGCGTGTATAACCACCGCTGGAAAATGGACCCGATTGTGCGATCCCTGATCGACACCGACTTCTATAAGCTTTTGATGTGTCAGTCCGTTTTTACCAACCACCCGCATACACAGGTGACGTTCAGCCTGATCAACCGTGCCACACATATCCCGCTGGCCCATCTGATCGATGAAGCGGAGTTGCGCGAGCAGTTGGACCATATTCGCACGCTAAGCCTGTCGCGCGGGGAATCCACGTTTTTGCGCGGCAATATGTTTTATGGCAAACGCCAGATGTTCCGGCCCGATTTCATGGAATGGTTCGAGGGGTTTCGCCTGCCGCCCTATCATCTGGAACGCGCGGGCGATCAATATGAACTGACATTCGAGGGCACCTGGTCCGAGGTGATGTTATGGGAAATTCCCGCCCTTGCGGTCTTGATGGAATTGCGGTCGCGGGCGGTTCTGGGCCGTATGAAACGGTTTGAACTGCAAGTCCTGTATGCGCGCGCAATGACACGTTTATGGGAAAAGATCACGCGCCTGCAACAGACCAGCGGGTTGCGTATTGCCGATTTCGGAACCCGCAGGCGGCATTCGTTCCTGTGGCAGGACTGGTGCGTGCAGGCCATGATCGAAGGGCTGGGCGAGCGGTTCATCGGCACGTCAAACTGCCTGATCGCCATGCGCCGCGAGGTAGAGGCGATTGGCACGAACGCCCATGAATTGCCCATGGTCTATGCCGCGCTGGCCCCTGATGATGCGGCGCTGGCGCGCGCGCCCTATCAGGTGCTGGCCGATTGGCAGGCCGAGCATTCGGGCAATTTGCGCATCATTTTGCCCGATACCTATGGAAGTGACGGTTTTCTGAACAATGCGCCCGACTGGCTGTCGGACTGGACCGGCATTCGTATTGATTCGGGCGACCCTGTGGCTGGTGCTGAAACCGCCATACGCTGGTGGCAGGATCGGGGGCAGGACCCGCGCGAAAAACTTGTCATCTTCTCGGACGGGCTGGATGTGGACCGCATAGAGGAGTTGCACAACAGGTTTACCGGCCGCGTGAAGGTCAGCTTCGGTTGGGGGACGTTGCTGACAAACGATTTTCGCGGGCTGGCCCCTGATGACGGGCTTGCGCCCTTCAGCCTTGTTTGCAAGGCCGCCGCAGTGAACGGGCGACCAACGGTCAAGCTGTCGGACAATCCCAACAAGGCAATGGGCCCAATGTCAGAGATCGCCCGATACAGGCGCGTATTCGGCACAGGGCATCAGGACGCACAACCTGTGGTTGTTTAACCTTTGGTAACCGTCACAGCAGATTTCTGCGCAAGTGGCGCTTTGTCACACCGATTTTTGGTGACAGACGCTGCAACCTGTGGTGCAATATCCTTGTTGTCATCAGAGAAGGAGGAATTTGAATGTCATTGGGTTCACATATTGCAGAACTCCGCCGAAAGCACGAACACCTCTCTGAAAAGGTAGAAACTGCCCAGCGAAGCCCGGGAATCGATGATCTGGAAGTGGCCGCCCTCAAGAAACAGAAGCTGCGGCTGAAAGAAGAAATCGAGCGTTTGTCCCACGCATAAAACGCTCTTTCATAAATGACGAAACGGCCCGCGATTGCGGGCCGTTTTTGTATTCATACGAAAAGGTTCACGCGAAGAACTGTGCACCATTCGCGCTGATGGTCGACCCGTTGACGAAACCGGCATCATCCGCCACCAGAAATGCCACGCAGCGCGCAATTTCTTCCGGCTCTCCCAGACGGCCGGTCGGAATCTGGCCGATAATGGCCTCTCGTACCTTTTCCGGCACGGCCATAACCATTTCGGTTGCAATATATCCGGGGCAAACCGCATTGGCCGTAATGCCAAAGCGCGCACCCTCTTGCGCAAGGCTTTTCACGATACCCAGATCGCCCGCCTTGGTGGCAGCGTAATTCACCTGACCAAACTGGCCCTTTTGCCCGTTGATGGACGAAATCACCACGATGCGCCCGAATTTACGTTCGCGCATGCCGGGCCAGACAGGGTGGATTGTATTGAACACGCCCGTCAGGTTTGTGTCGATCACTTCGCGCCATTGTTCGGGCGTCATTTTGTGAAATGGTGCGTCACGGGTAATACCCGCATTGGCCACAACAATATCAATCGGGCCAAGATCAGCCTCGACCTGCGCAATGCCCGCCTTGGATGCGTCGTAATCAGCGGCGTTCCATTTATAGGTTTTAATGCCCGTCTCGTTGGTGAAAGCCGCAGCTGCGTCATCATTACCCGCATAGGTTGCAGCAACCGTGCAGCCCTGTGCCTTCAGTGCTTTTGAAATAGCTGCGCCAATACCGCGCGATCCGCCGGTTACCAATGCCACTCTTGCCATGTTCTCCCCCCTCAGTCAGGAATTATGCTTAGAAACAATCGCTATCTAAAAGTGAAAGGTTGCGCAAGATTATTGCGCAACCTTTTTGGATGTTACCGCTCAAGGCACATGGCAACGCCCATGCCGCCGCCAATGCACAGGGTTGCCAGACCCTTTTTCGCGTCGCGACGCTGCATTTCAAACAGCAACGTGTTCAGGATGCGACAACCCGATGCGCCGATCGGGTGGCCAATGGCGATTGCGCCGCCATTCACGTTTACCTTGTCTGTATCCCAGCCCATGTCCTTGTTCACGGCACAGGCCTGCGCAGCGAAGGCTTCATTCGCTTCGATCAGGTCCAGATCTTCGGGTTTCCACCCCGCTTTGGCCAGTGCCTTGCGGCTGGCATAGATTGGCCCGACACCCATGACCGACGGGTCAAGACCCGCCGTTGCGTAGCTGGCAATGCGCGCCAGCGGGGTCAAGCCGCGCTTTTCCGCTTCTTCCGCACTCATCAACATGACAGCCGCAGCGCCGTCATTCAGGCCCGATGCGTTGGCCGCGGTAACCGACCCGTCCTTCGCAAAGGCCGGACGCAGTTTTTGCATCGCCTCCATCGTGGCGCCGTGGCGGATATATTCGTCCTGATCGACGACAATATCACCCTTGCGCGTCTTGACCGTAAAGGGCGCGATTTCATCTGCGAATTTTCCAGCTTTCTGCGCGGCTTCCGCCTTGTTCTGGCTGGCAACGGCAAAGGTGTCCTGTTCCTCGCGGCTGATCTGCCATTTCTCGGCCACGTTTTCAGCGGTCTGGCCCATGTGATAGCCGTTGAACGCATCCCACAGCCCGTCACGGATCATGGAGTCGATCATTTTCATATCGCCCATTTTCTGGCCTGCGCGCAGATGCGCAACATGGGGGCTAAGGGTCATGTTTTCCTGACCACCCGCCAGAACGATAGCCGCATCACCCAACTGGATATGCTGCGCGCCCAGCGCAACGGCGCGCAGGCCGGACCCGCACACCTGATTAATGCTCCATGCGGCGGATTCGATGGGCAGGCCCGCATTGACATGCGCCTGTCGCGCGGGGTTCTGGCCCTGACCGGCGGTCAGAACCTGGCCCAGAATGGTTTCGGAAACGTCTGCCTTGTCAATACCGGCACGCGCGACAACGGCTTCCAGAACGGCCGCCCCCAGATCATGCGCTGGTGTGTTGGCAAATGCCCCGCCAAAGGACCCGACAGCTGTGCGGGCAGCAGAAACAATAACGACATTGGTCATGGAGACTCCTCTCTCGGTCAAAAAAGCGCCTGATGACAAGGGCGGAATTGCCAGAACCCGCCATTCAGGGATGCCTCGGTTTTAACATGACCGCGCGACAAGGCAATGAAACTTCCCGCAATGCTGGCGCAATCAGCGCGATACGGGCCAAACGCACATATTGACCGGCGTGGATCAGGGTGTTTGTCGCAAATGGCCCAACAGTTTGTTTCCATGATTCGCTGCGCTGCCCATGGACAGATATGTTAATTTTAAGCTAAAACGCCCTCGGAGGTTCATATTGGACAAACGAAACGCAAAATATCATCTGGGCCAGATTGTGCGCCATCGAAAGCACCCGTTTCGCGGGGTAATTTTTGATGTTGATCCGGCATTTTCCAACACCGAAGAATGGTATGACGCCATTCCCGAAGACAGCCGCCCGCGCAAGGACCAGCCGTTTTACCACCTGCTGGCCGAAAACGACGAGAGTTTCTACGTCGCGTATGTGTCAGAACAAAATCTGGTTCTGGACGAGTCCGGCCAACCGCTGGAACACCCCGACCTGCACGAATTGTTCGGGGATTTCCGCGAGGGCGCCTATCCCTTGCAGATACATATGAACTAGTCTGTGGCAGGCACGGCGATTGAACGCCCACAAGCGCAAGGATGGCCGCGCCCGTGCAATCTGCAATCAGGCGATTGGCGCGGCAGGATTGACCGGCGTTTCACACTGCATGGGATCATCCTGAAAATCAGCGCTGTCTAAGGGCAGGCCCGCAACGGTGAATTCCAGAACATTCTGGTCACCGTCGCGCGTATAGACCAGATCGCGCGTCAGGCTGCTTATCAGAAACCATCCATACCCCCCTTCACAAAGGTTGTCCGGAATCGGGGCACTATGGTCCTGCAAGATGGGGTTAAACGGTGCGCCAAAATCGCGGACACAACATTTCATGCACTGGTCGGCATCTGTCAGCTGAATGTAAATCCTGCCTTGATCATGGCCATATCCGTGCCGCGCTATGTTGCTAAGGACTTCTGCAAGAACCAGTGCCAGATCGTCATGTAGCTGCGGGTGCGCTGCCCCCGCCTTCACAAAGGCATCAACTGATTCCAGAATTTCCCTGATCTTGAGAAGGCTACTACTGCTTTGCAGCGCGAGCATTCTTTTATCGCTCATGTCATCCCCCCAAGTGTTGAAGTCATGGATGTCGGGCACCCGTGCTGTCCGGTGCCGGTTATTGCGCCGCAGACAGTCCTTGCGTGTCAGGCAGGGCGTCGTGGATGCGGAAAACAGTATCCATCCTTGTTAATCGAAAAACCTTCATGACGCTTGGACTTGGCGCGGCAAGTTCCAGCGGCCGTTCGGGGCCCAGCAGTTTCATGGCGCCAACAATCGCGCCCAGACCGCTGCTGTCCATGAATTCCACATGCGACAACCCCAGAATAACAGGATTGCCGGGGCTGGTGGTCGCATCGCGGATCGCGTCCTTGAATGCAAGCGCGACCGCAGCATCCAGTCGGGTTTCCAGAACATCAATCACCAAAGCGCCGTCTGATTGCCCTATCGAGAATTGCATTTCACACGCTTCCTTTACATTACCTATGGCAAGCTTAGGCGGCAAAGATTACCAAGAAGTTGTCAAACGCTGGAATACACAGGGGGTGCGGATATGGATAAAGTCGCAATTCTGGGCGCTGCGCGCACGGCAATGGGCGGGTTGCAGGGCGTGTTTGCAGACTTGCCCGCCGCACAGCTTGGCGGGGCCGCGATCAGTGGCGCACTGCGCGATGCGGGACTGACCGACACGGCGGCGGTGCAAGATGTGCTGATGGGCTGTGTGTTGCCCGCAGGGCAGGGGCAGGCGCCCGCACGTCAGGCGGGGTTTGCTGCCGGACTGTCCAAGGATGTGCCCGCAACAACCCTGAACAAGATGTGCGGATCGGGCATGAAGGCCGCGATGATCGCACATGACCAGATCGCGTTGGGGCAGACGGGTATCATTGTGGCAGGCGGCATGGAAAGCATGAGCCTTGCCCCCTATCTGCTGCCCAAAATGCGCGCAGGCGCGCGGCTGGGGCACGGGCAGGTGATCGACCATATGTTCCTTGATGGTCTTGAAGACGCCTATGACAAAGGCCGCCTGATGGGCACCTTCGCCGAGGATTGCGCCGATCATTACGCCTTCAGCCGCGAAGATCAGGACAGATACGCGCTGGAATCGCTGTCAAACGCCCTGACCGCCATGGAAAACGGTGCATTCGCGCGTGAAATCGCGCCCGTTACCGTGACATCGCGCAAAGGGGACATTGTGGTGCAGGAAGATGAACAACCACGATCAGCCCGACCCGACAAGATACCCCACCTGAAACCGGCATTCCGCAAGGGTGGCACTGTAACAGCGGCCAATTCGTCCAGCATATCGGATGGTGCGGCAGC
Organism: Roseinatronobacter sp.; assembly: GCF_051859525.1. Lineage (NCBI taxonomy): Bacteria > Pseudomonadati > Pseudomonadota > Alphaproteobacteria > Rhodobacterales > Paracoccaceae > Roseinatronobacter > Roseinatronobacter sp. Next base: position 40,999 of record NZ_JBHYFM010000011.1, read on the forward strand.
GCTTGCGCTTGCATCAAACGCCACCGCCGATGCGTTGGGACTGTCGCCGCGCGGCTGGATCTGCGGTCATGCCAGCCACGCACAGGAACCCGGCTGGTTTACAACCGCACCCGTGCCCGCCGCGCGCAAACTACTTGACCGTCTGGGATGGCAGCTGTCCGACGTGGACCTGTGGGAGGTGAACGAGGCATTTGCTGTGGTCCCCATGGCATTCATGCGCGAAATGGGACTGCCGCGCGATGTGGTGAACATACATGGCGGGGCCTGCGCATTGGGCCACCCGATTGGCGCATCGGGGGCGCGCATCGTGGTGACATTGCTGAACGCGCTGGAACGCAACGGGTTGAAGCGCGGGATCGCCGCAATCTGCATTGGCGGCGGCGAGGGGACGGCGATTGCCATTGAACGCGGTTAAACGTGCAAAGGGTGGGCGCCCTTGCCCCCCATCGAGGGGGGACGCGGGCGCAAAGCAACGGGCTACGCCCATGCTTTCTGCACATTGGAAAGGTTGAACAATGCTTGATTACGCCGCACTTTCGCAACGCATATCCGCGCTGACGGACGGGGAAACCGATACCGTTGCGCTGATGGCAACCCTGACCTGCGAGGTGCACCACAGTGACGTGCGGTTCAACTGGACAGGGTTTTACCGTGTCACCGCACCCGAAATGCTGAAAATCGGACCGTATCAGGGCGGGCATGGGTGTCTGGTCATCCCGTTTTCACGCGGGGTTTGTGGCGCATGCGCACGCAGCGGTCAGGCCCAGCTTGTCGCGGATGTTCACGCTTTTGCGGATCATATTGCCTGTTCCAGCAGCACCCTGTCCGAACTTGTCCTGCCGGTGCGCAACCGCGAAGGGCGGCTTATTGCCGTGTTCGATATCGACAGCGACCAGCCCAACGCGTTCACGCCCACCGACAGGGACGAATTGCAGGCCATACTGGACCGGACATTCGCACGGGAATTGACATGACACATCTTTGGGTCCGCGCCGAACAGCGCCCGCAGGAAGAACGCGTGGGCGTAACGCCCGAAGGCGTCGCCGCACTGATTGCACAGGGGTTTCGTGTCACCGTGGAGGACAGCCCCTGCCGCGCCCTGCCGCTTGCGCCCTATCTGGCGGCGGGCGCGCAAGCTGCCCCCTTCGGCAGCTGGCCGGACGCCCCGCGCGACGCCATCATCTTCGGGCTGAAGGAATTGCCGGATGATGACAGCCCCTTGCCACATCGTCACATCATGTTCGGCCACGCCTTCAAGGGCCAGCCTGCGGGCCAGCGCCTGCTGGCGCGTTTTCGCGCGGGGGGTGGTGCGCTGTATGATCTGGAATACCTGACCAGCGAACAGGGCCGCCGTGTCGCGGCCTTCGGCTATTGGGCGGACTATGCAGGGGCGGCAGTATCGCTTCTGGCATATGCTGCGCAGGCGCGGGGCGGTATTTGCCCGCCGGTTGCGCGTTTTGACGACCGGCACGCCATGGCGCATGCCGTTGCGAATGCGCTGGCAGGGCTGGACGCGCCGCGCGTTCTGATCATTGGCGCGCTGGGTCGTGTGGGCACAGGCGCGGCGGATCTGTGCGCCGCCGCGAAGGCCAGCGTAACACGCTGGGACATGGCAGAAACCGCGCATGGCGGCCCGTTTCCGGAAATACTGGCGCATGACGTATTCCTGAACTGCATTCTGGCCAGCCCGCAAACACCTGTTTTTGTGCCGTCCAATGCGCGCGACACCCCGCGCAAACTGCGCGTTGTTGGCGATATCGCCTGCGATCCCACATCAGAATTTTCACCCGTCAAGGTGTATGACCGCGCCACCGACTGGGACGCGCCTGTGCTGCGGGTGTGCAATGATCCGGTTCTGGACGTGATGGCGATTGACAACCTGCCATCGCTGCTGCCGGTTGAGTCATCGCAGGATTTCGCCGCGCAACTTCTGCCGCATCTGCTGGCGCTGGATGACTTTAGCGCGGGGGTATGGGGGCGGGCGCGGGCGGTGTTCGAACAGCATCGCGCATAATCACGCGCGACCGCTGCACGGCCAGAATACCGGCCATGATGACAATAACCCCGATGATGTCAAACAGGCCCAGCGCCTCGGACAGCAAGAAGGCCGCGACAGCCACGCCAAAAAACGGGTTCAGGAAGTGATAGGTCGCCGCACGCACTGCGCCAATGCGTGCGACCAGCAAGAACCACACCCATGTCGCGGCCAGACCGGGCACCAGTACCGTATAGGTGAATGCCCCTGCCAGTTGCCATGTCCAGTTGACCTCGAACCGCTCAAACGCCAGCGCGGGGCCGACCAGTATAGCGGACCCCACCAGCATTTGCAGGCCCACGATCATCAGCAAATTGCCACCGCTGGCCGACGCACCGCGCACCGACAAGGTTGCAACCGTCAATGCAACCACGCCCGCCACGCACAGCACCAAGCCAAGCAAATCAACCCCGCCGGACAGGCGCGCCCCCATGATGATGGCGACACCTGCGAACCCTGCAAACAACCCCGCCACCGCCAGGGGACGCAGACGTTCGCCCAGCACCAGCCAGCTTGCCAGCGCCACCAATAGCGGCATGGTGGACGCTATAATGGCGGCAAGCGAGGCTTCGATCGTCTGCATGGCAATGAAATTCAACCCCAGATACAGGGCATTCTGTGACAGGCCGAAAATGAATGTCGCGCGCCATTGCGCGGGCGTCAAATGCCAGCTTTGGCCAAGGGCGCGCGCAATCGCTATGCCAATCAACCCCGATATCAGGAACCGCAGCGACAGCGCCATCATGGGCGGCGCGTCCGCAACGATCATCCGCGCCGAGGTGAAGGCCGATGACCACATGAGCGCGAAGGCCAGACCCATAAGTAGCGCGCGAATGTCCAAAGCCTGCCCCCTGTGCTGCACATGTGAAGCGATAGCGCCTTTAAGTGGTCAATACCAGTGCCCGAATGCGCACCCGCCCCGCGCGCGCGGCTGTTGCCTATTTGGGTGGCAGCCGCGTCGCCCCGTCCAGCCGGATGGTAGTGCCGTTCAGATACGGGTTTTCAATGATCTGCCCAACCATAAGCGCATATTCCACAGGATCGCCAAGCCGCGCCGGAAACGGTATATTTGCCGTTATCGCGGCGGTGGTTTCTTCCGGCAGGCTTTCCATCATGGGGGTGCGAAACAGCCCCGGCGCGATGGCCATGCAGCGAATGCCCACGCGCGCGAAATCGCGCGCAGCGGGCAGGCATAGCGCGGCAATGCCCCCCTTGGACGCGGCATAGGCCGCTTGTCCCACCTGCCCGTCCTGCCACGCCGCCGAGGATGTGTTGATCACAACCCCCCGTTCACCACCCTCCAGCGGGTCCAGTGTCTGCATGACTGCCGCGCCATGGGCCATGACATTGAACGACCCGATCAGGTTGACGCGGATCACGCGCTCAAACAGGTCGGTTGACGGCACGCCGTCACGGTTGACCACCCGCGCGGCCAGACCAATGCCCGCACAATTCACAACCGCGCGCAACTGCCCGCGCGCGTCCTGCACAGCCCGCGCCACAGTTTCACCCACCTGCGCGGCATCGGACACATCCACCTGATAGGCCCGGCCCCCGATTTCGGCAGCCACGGCCGCCCCGCGCGCGGCATCGAAATCGAAAATCGCCACGTCTGCGCCCTGACGGGCCAGATGGCGCGCTGTGGCCGCGCCCAGACCACTGCCGCCACCCGTGACAATGGCCATATGTCCCTTGATCTGCATGAATACCCCTCCTGCCTGAATGTGTCTTGTTATGCCGTGCGGCACCCGCACTGCCAAGCCCCGCTTGCCAGTTTGAACGCCCTGTCCTATGTCAGACAAAAGCAAGAGGACTGCATGCCCCCACCCCGCGCCTGGCAAAGAATGCTGTCTGGCCGCAGGCTTGACCTGCTGGACCCGACCCCTGTTGATATCGAGTTGGAGGACATCGCCCACGGCCTTGCCTTCGTCGCGCGCTGGAATGGCCAGACGCAAGGTGACTGGCCCTATTCCGTGGCCGAACATTCCCTGCTGGTCGAAGAAATCTTCACCCGCGCTACGCCCAGACCCGAACCGCGCTGGCAACTGGCGGCATTGCTGCATGATGCGCCCGAATATGTGATCGGCGACATGATTTCGCCGGTCAAGGCCGCTGTCGGGCCGGATTACGGGGCGCTGGATGACAGGCTGGCGGCGGCAATCCATATCCGCTTTGGCCTGCCCGCCACTTTGCCCGCGCAAATCAAACGCCGGATCAAGGCCGCCGACAAGCTGTCGGCATGGCTGGAAGCCACGCAAATCGCGGGCTTTTCCGTGACCGAGGCCAACCGCTTCTTCGGCCGGCCTGACGCGGCGCTTGCTGACGCCCTGCGCCTGCATTTACGCCCCCCCGCGCAAACGCGCGCCGCCTATGTTGCGCGCTGTGAAACCCTGCTTGCTGCGCTATAATCCCCGTATGACCGAAAAAGGACGCGCCATGACCGACCCGTTTGACACCCGCAAAGCTGTTGCCGCCGCATGGTTTCGTGAACTGCGCGACCAGATCGTCGCCGCATTCGAGGCGGTCGAGGACAGCCACACAACCGGCCCCATGTCCGACCGCGCGGCCGGTCGGTTCGAATTGCGCGAAACCACCCGCAGCGGGCCAGACGGGCAGGACGCAGGCGGCGGCTTGATGAGTGTTATGCGCAATGGCCGCGTGTTTGAAAAAGTGGGCGTGAACGTGTCGCAGGTTTACGGCCAGCTGGGCGATGCCGCGCAACGGTCCCTGACCGCACGCAAGGAAATTCCGGGGCTGGAGGCAGACCCCCGCTTCTGGGCCAGTGGCATTTCACTGGTTGCGCATATGCAAAACCCGCATGTGCCCGCTGTGCACATGAACACCCGCATGTTCTGGACACCGGGCGGCTGGTGGTTCGGCGGCGGGTCCGACCTGAACCCCTGCATTGAATATGCCGGTGACACTGCCGATTTTCACAACACCCTGAAAGGATATTGTGACCCGCATGGCGCGGATCTGTATCCCCGCTTCAAGGCATGGGCGGATGAATATTTCTTCATCCCGCACCGCAAACGGGCGCGCGGGGTGGGCGGTATTTTTTATGATGATCACTGCACCGGCGACTGGGACGCGGATTTTGCCTTCACGCAGGATGTGGGGCGCGCGTTCCTGCCCGCGTTTCTGGCGCAGGTGGAGCGCCGCAGGGCAATGGAATGGACCGAAGCCGACAAGGAAACACAGCTGATCCATCGCGGGCTATATGCGGAATACAACCTTGTCTATGATCGTGGCACCAAATTCGGGCTGCAAACAGGCCATGACCCCGATGCCGTGCTGATGTCCCTGCCGCCTTTCGCGCGCTGGGTGTGATAATAAAGCGCGGAATCAAGGGCGCAGCCCGCCGCGCCATCGGTGGGCCGTCCCGCGGCCTGCCGATTTGGCCAGTGAAACGCCAAGCCATAAGAGTCAGAAGTATGCCGCCAGCATAAAGTGAACTTCTATCACGCCGGATCGGCAGACCCCGGCCCGCCGATGGCGCGGGCTTTATTCAAGTACCAAGGCCCCCTTCAGGCCGGAAAACAACCTGTCTGTGCCACTCCTTTCCCCTGACCGCTACATGCCCTAATCGTCGAAGGTCCAGCCCGCACGGCGCGGGACGCGCAGCGCCAGCATGGGTTTCAACAAGGGTTGCGCATAGCGGCGCAAATCCAGCGCTTCATGCACACCTGTTGCTTGTTCCCCGTCGATACAGGTGCGCATTGCGGACCGCGTGTAGAATGGCGCATCCAGCATGGCCAGTTCCTGATGCGGCTGGAAACCTGCATCCGCGCGCGTTTCGCGCCGCACGGCCCACAGGCTTCGGGCGATGCGGGCGCGCGGCGGGGGGGTGACATGCGCGCTCCGGCCATCGGGGTGGAAATGCAGTGCCACACTCTGGGTCTGGCCGTCGCGCAGAATGGCATCATAGAAACACCTTGTGCCGCCCTTGTGCGGGAAACGGCCCCATGTCCAGTAGTTGAAATCATCCTCCAATGCGTGGGTGCCATAATTGGAATCGAAATAGCCGTGTCCAGTCCAGTGGTGCCCAGGGTCAAGGGCGACATCAATGCGGGCAATGGGCGCGAAGGGTTGCCAGCGGTGGCGGCCATCGGGCGTCAGGTCATGGGTCTGGCCAAACAGCACTTCGGGATGCAGCGTAATCGTGCCGCGCACGCGGCTGACCAGCGGGGGGGATGAAACCTCGTTCACCTCGATGACCAGTCTATCGCCGTCCCAACGCATGGAACTGGGGCCAACCTGCAACATATCCGCGCTTTGGCGCAGCGCGCCGCGCCCGCGATCGGTCATTGTGAACCGTGATTTCGGCCCGTACGTGGCCACGTTGATGCAGCAATGGTTCTGCGGATCGCGCCGCCCCGACCAGCGATACCACGGCGAGAACACCGACCCGATGAAGCCAATGACCGAAACAGCACTTTTGCTGTCATCGCTTAACCCGTCGACATACCACCAGTGATAGCCGTCTGGCGCGACACTGGCGCTGAAATCCGGTCTGCCATCACGGCCTGCGCTGCATGCTGGCCCGACAGGGCTGCCATCGGCACCCCCGCCCCCGGATGCACCCCGCCGCCCGCCAGATACAGCCCTGCCAGCCTGCTGCGTGCCGTCGGTCGCTGGAATGTCGCCATCGTCCCGTTGGGGCTTAGGCCATACAGCGCGCCCTGACTGTGCGGGAACAATGCCGCGAAATCCTGCGGCTGTGTCAGGGTTGCCGTCGTCGCCTCCGGTGTCAGGTGCAGGCCGAAGCGCGCCAGTCGCGCCAATGGATCGCTGAGGCATGGGGGGGGGCCTTTCTGTCCGTCCGCGCCAACAGGGGGCGCATTAAGGATAAGTTGAAACCGTTCCGGCCCGTCGGGCTGGCCGGTTCCGCGATCTTGGGCGCAGGCATATATCGTTGGGTGCTGCGGGCGGTTTCCCTGCGCCAGCGGGCCGAATTCCTGAACGGGGTCCGCGCCGAAAAACACATTGTGATAGGCCAGCGCCGCGCGCCCCAGCCCTTGGCCGCGCACAGTGGCGGCAAAGGTCCAGACATCGGCGGACAGGCTGCGCGGGAAAACCTGTTTCGGTTTGGGACTGCCACGCGCTTGGCCCAGCAGCGCGGGCAGCGCGGCAGGGTCACCGTTGAAAATGACCTGCGTGGCGCGGATCACCGTGCCATCGGCCAGTTGCAGCCCGTCCAGCCTGCCATCCTTTGACAGAATGGACTGCACCCGCATGTCCAGCCGCACCCTGCCACCAAGCTGGTGCAACAGATCACCCAGCCCCTGCGCAAGCTGCGCCATGCCCCCCTGAACCGCCCAGACCCCCGCCGCTTCTGCCTGCCAGATCAGGGCCAGAACTGCGGGCGCCTGCAAGGGGTTGCCGCCGACATAGGTGGCATATCGCCCGAATAACTGCCGCAGATGGGGGCTGGCAAAGCGCCGCATCAGCATGTCTTGCAGCGTCCGGCCCGGCACCAGCCATGGCAGGGTTTGCGGATGGCGCAGCGCCGCGCGCGCGGCAGCAAGGGCGTTAGGGCGTGCCGCATGCATGACAGGGGCCTTGAAGGCCTGAAACAATGTCATGCTTTGGGCCTGAAACGCCCGAAATTCCCGTTCGGCCCGCGACCCGAAGGCAGACGCAATCGCAGCGGCATTCGCGGACGGGCAGGGTGTCAGGTCCAGCCGCGTGCCGTCCGTCCAGAAATGCCGCGCCAGAACGGGCAGTTCAACAAGTGTCAGGTGGTCCTGTAGTCGGGTTCCGGCTGCGGCAAAGACCGCCTCGAATACAGGGCGCATGGTCAGGACGGTTGGTCCTGCATCCACCGGACCGGCGCTGCTGGGCGTGGTGCGGATTTTGCCGCCTGCCCATGAATGCGCATCAAATACGGTAACACGCCGCCCGCGCGCGGCCAGATGAACGGCCGCGACCAGTCCGCCAATGCCGGCACCTACGATAAGAACGGGGTCTTTTTCATGGCTCATGGCGGGAATTCTTGACTCTTTCATCGAAACTGTCCAGTTTAACTTACAGCATGATGTAGAAAATAATTTACAGAAGCGCGCAAAGGGGAACCAAATGGATCTTAGCAGACGGATTGACAAGGCGATGACCGCAGCGGTTGCGCGGGCGCAGGGTGCTGCTGGCAGTCCCGATGTGGTGCCGGGGCGGTTGGCGGCGGCGCTGAACTATGCCGTGACCCCTGGCGGCGCGCGCATCCGGCCGACGATATGTCTGTCGGTGGCGCTGGCGTGTGGCGACGACCGCCCCGATCTTGCAGACCGCGCGGCAGTCGCGCTGGAGTTGATACACTGCGCCAGCCTTGTGCATGATGATTTGCCCGCCTTCGACAATGCCAGCTTCCGGCGGGGCAAGCCGACAGTGCATCTGGCGTTTTCCGAACCGCTGGCCGTGCTGACGGGCGACAGCCTGATTATTGCGGGGTTCGACCTGCTGGGCGGCGCGGCCCCGACCGATGCCGCGCGCGCCTTGCGTCTGGTGCAGTTGCTGGCGCGGCATACGGGCATGCCGCATGGTATTTGCGCGGGGCAGGCATGGGAAAGCGAAGCGAAGGTCGATCTGCGCGCCTATCACCGCGCGAAAACTGCCGCCCTTTTCGTGGCCGCCACACAGATGGGTGCCTTGGCCGCCGGTCACGCGCCGGACCCGTGGGAAGAACTTGGTGCCCGCATAGGCGAGGCGTTTCAGGTGGCCGACGATCTGCGCGATGCCTTGTATGACGAAGCCACGCTGGGCAAACCCGCAGGGCAGGACGCGGCCTATGCGCGACCATCCGCCGTCGAGGAATTGGGCGTGCAGGGGGCAATCAAGCGCCTGCATGACATTCTGGGCGGGGCCATTGCGTCGATTCCGTCCTGCCCCGGCGAGGCGCAACTGGCGAGCCTTGTGCGCGTCTATGCCGAACGTATGACGCCGGTTGCGCCCGTTCGTGCGTGACCTGCCAGCGGGCCGGACTTCCCCGCCCGCGCCGGTCCGGCCTGCGGGCATGCTGAACCGGCTTGCTGCATCCCCGCGATTTCAGGCATTTGCGGCGCGTGTTCCCCTGCTGCGCGGTATCGTGCGGCGCGAAGGGGCGGCGCTGTTTGACCTGATGCAGGGGTTCGTGAACAGCCAGATGCTGGCCGCGCTGGTGGAATTGCGGGTGCTGCATATCCTTGCGGAAGGTGCCGCCACCCCCGATACGCTGGCCGCGCGGCTGAATGTGCCGCCTGACCGCATGGCAGTTCTGTTGCAGGCGGGTGCGGCCATGCGATTGTTGCGGCGCAAAGGCGACAGGTTCCATCTGGCACAGCGCGGCGCGGCCTTTTTGGGGGTTGCGGGGCTGGAAGATATGGTGCGCCATCATGCCGTTCTGTATGGTGATCTGGCCGATCCGGTGGCGTTCATTCGCGGTGAGACCGCGCCCGCGCTGGCGGATTTCTGGCCCTATGTGTTTGGCGCATCCGGTTCCATGGACCCGAATGTATCGGCGCGCTATTCGCGCCTGATGGCGGACAGCCAGACGATTGTAGCGGCCGAAGCGCTGGCGGCGCTGTCCCTGCAAGGGGTGTCGCGATTGCTGGATGTGGGGGGTGGCACGGGCGCGTTCTTGCGCGCGGTGCATGCGCGCTATCCCGCGCTGGAACTGGCGCTGTTCGATTTGCCCGATGTCGTTGCCCTGGCCGATGTGCCGGATCATGTTGCCCGTCACGGCGGGTCATTCCGCAACGATCCGCTGCCGCAGGGGGCAGATGCCATTTCGCTTGTGCGGGTGCTGTATGACCACAGTGACGACACTGTGCGTGCACTGCTGGGCAGAACATATGACGCCTTGCCCGCAGGGGGCAGGGTTCTGGTGGTTGAACCCATGTCAGGCGGAACGCGCCCTGATCCACATACAGATGTGTATTTTTCAGTTTACACAATGGCCATGCAAACGGGCCGAACCCGAAGCGCGCAACAGATCTGCACCCTGCTAAAAGCTGCCGGATTCGCCAATATGAAGGTAGTACGCACGCATAGACCCTTTATTACGGGCGCTATTTCCGCGCAGAAGCTGTAATCTGGGCCTGTCATCTTCCAATTTACTGTCAATAATAATTGACACTCCGTTATGTATCGTTAAGATTACACATAGGGAAGCATGAGTCGATAGCGCGGCAGGTTGCGGCGCGCGCTCACCCCCGGAGGATTTCTGTGCAGACTGATGCCATCATCCTGAATGCCCCCCGCCAGCTGTCGCTGGGTCGCGTGGTGCTGAATGCGGCAGGCCCGCAGGACCTAAGGATTCGCATCACGCATTCCGGTGTTTCAACGGGAACCGAACGTCTGTTCTGGTCCGGTGAAATGCCCCCGTTTCCGGGTATGGGGTATCCGCTTGTTCCGGGTTATGAAGCCACCGGCGTGATCGAGCATGCAGGCCCTGCGACCGGTTTCACGGCGGGCGAGACTGTCTTCGTGCCAGGCGCGAACTGTTTTTCCGGCCCCGATGACAGCGCGGTGTTCGGCTTGTTTGGCGCGGCCGCGCGACACCTTGTGACCGACGCCCGCCGTGTCACCCGCATTGACCCCGCATTGGGTGCCGATGGCGCATTGCTGGCACTGGCGGCGACCGCGCGCCATGCCATGGCCGGACCGAATGCCAGCCTGCCCGATCTGGTGGTCGGGCATGGTGTTCTGGGCCGCCTGGTGGCGCGACTTGTTATTGCCCTTGGCGCGCCAGCCCCGCAGGTCTGGGAGGTGAACCCCGCGCGCCAGTCAGGCGCACAGGGCTATTCCGTGTGCCACCCTGATGATGACAGCCGCCGCGACTATGCCTGCATTCTGGATGCATCGGGCGCGGCAGGTTTGCTGGACCAGTTGATCGGGCGCGTGGCAAAGGGCGGCGAGGTTGTTCTGGCAGGGTTCTACACCACACCGCTGCAATTCACCTTCGTCCCCGCGTTCATGCGCGAACTGCGCCTGCGCGTGGCCGCCGAATGGCAGCCCGAAGACATGATCGCCACATGTGACCTGATCGGGCGCGGCGCGTTGTCGCTGGCCGGTCTGATCACCCATCACGCCACGCCTGACAATGCGCCGCGTGCCTATGAGCAGGCCTTCAGCGACGCTGATTGCCTGAAAATGATACTTGACTGGGAGGCCTGAGATATGACGCTTGATATTCCGAACCTGAAGGATTTTGACAAGCGGCTGCGCGACGAGGCCCATGAAGAGCCGTCGTTGGAAGTCCCGCAAGACCCGCCCAGCAAACACACCCAGATCATTGCGATCTATGGCAAGGGCGGGATTGGCAAGTCCTTCACGCTGGCGAACCTGTCTTGCATGATGGCCGAACAGGGCAAGCGCGTTCTGCTGATCGGGTGCGACCCGAAATCGGACACGACCAGCCTGCTGTTCGGCGGCAAGGCCTGCCCCACAATTATCGAGACCTCGACCCGCAAGAAACTGGCGGGCGAGGAAGTGGCCATTGGCGATGTCTGCTTCAAGCGCAACGGCGTGTTCGCCATGGAACTGGGCGGGCCGGAAGTCGGGCGCGGCTGCGGGGGGCGCGGCATTATCCACGGGTTTGAACTGCTGGAAAAACTGGGCTTCCACGACTGGGACTTCGACTATGTCCTGCTGGATTTCCTGGGCGATGTGGTCTGCGGGGGGTTTGGCCTGCCGATTGCGCGCGACATGGCACAGAAGGTTATTCTGGTGGCCTCGAATGACCTGCAATCACTGTATGTGGCCAATAACGTGTGTTCCGCTGTGGAATATTTCCGCAAGATGGGCGGCAATGTCGGCGTGGCAGGGCTGGTCATCAACAAGGATGACGGCACAGGCGAGGCGGCGGCTTTCGCCAGATCAGTGAATATTCCGGTGCTGGCCGCCATCCCGCAAGATGATGATTTGCGCAAGAAATCCGCAAATTACCAGATTGTCGGCAGTGCAGCCAGCCAGTGGGGATCCCTGTTCGTGGGTCTGGCCGAGGCTGTGGAGCTTGCCCCGCCACTGCGACCCGATCCGCTGGATCAGGACGGTCTGCTGGCACTGTTCGACAGCAAGGACACCGGCGGCGATATCGTTCTGGAACCGGCCACCGACACCGATATGCGCGGCAAGAACGCCGTGGCAAAAGCGTCGCTGGAAGTGGTGTATGACGATGCCTGATGATTTTGCACATATGGAACAGGGGGGCCAGCCCCCCATCGCCTGCGGCGATTCCCCCCGGAGTATTTCGGGCAAGATGAAAGGTGATGATGCGGCAGGGCAGGCGGATGGCATGGGATGTCATGCGCCCATGCAGCAGATGGAAGCGAAAACCCGCGCTGCCGGAAACGGGGCGGTTCTGGACCAGTTTGCCAGGGATTATCCCCGCGGCCCGCATGATAAGCCGGAATCGATGTGCCCGGCATTCGGGTCATTGCGCGTGGGATTGCGCATGCGGCGTGTGGCGACGGTTTTGTCGGGGTCTGCGTGCTGCGTCTATGGGCTGAGTTTCGTCAGCCATTTTTATGGCGCGCGGCGGTCTGTGGGCTATGTGCCGTTCAATTCGGAATCGCTGGTCACGGGCAAGCTGTTTGAAGACATTCGTGATGCCGTTCATGACATGGCGGATCCGGCGCAATATGATGCGATTGTGGTGACGAACCTGTGTGTGCCCACTGCATCGGGTGTGCCGCTGCGGTTGTTGCCCAAGGAAATCAACGGCGTGCGCATTGTGGGCATTGATGTGCCCGGATTTGGTGTGCCCACCCATGCCGAGGCCAAGGACGTTCTGGCCGGTGCGATGCTGAACTATGCCCGTCAGGAGGTTGAGGCGGGCCCCGTGCCTGCGCCCGAAGCAGGCCGTGCGGACCGCCCGACTGTGACGCTTCTGGGCGAGATGTTTCCCGCCGACCCGATGATGATCGGGGCCATGCTGGCGCCCATGGGGCTGGCCGCAGGGCCGGTGGTGCCCTGCCGCGAATGGCGCGAATTATATGCCGCGCTGGATTGTGGGGCGGTGGCGGCAATCCATCCGTTCTATGCAGCGGCGGTGCGTGAATTTCAGGCCGCGGGGCGGCCCGTCATCGGGTCCGCGCCCGTGGGTGTTGACGGAACGCATGACTGGCTGGCCGCGATCGGGGCGGCGTTCAACGTGGCCCCCGACCGTATTGCGGCGGCGCAAAATGCCTTCGTGCCCGCGGTGCGCGCCGCATTGGCGGGGGCGCCCATCAAGGGACGGATCACGCTGTCAGGCTATGAGGGGTCTGAACTGCTGGTGGCGCGCCTGCTGGTCGAAAGCGGCGCTGATCTGGCCTATGTGGGCACCGCCTGTGCGGCGTCGAAATGGTCGGCGGCAGACCGTGACTGGCTGGAATCGCGCGGGGTGGTTGTGAAATTCCGCGCGTCGCTGGCCGATGATCTGGCCGCAGTGGACGGGCTGGAACCCGATCTGGCCATTGGCACCACGCCTGTGGTGCAGCATGCCAAGCAAAAGGGCATTCCCTCGCTGTATTTCACCAACCTGATTTCCGCGCGCCCCCTTATGGGACCGGCTGGTGCGGGCAGCTTGGGCGAGGTGGTGAATGCCGCGATCAACGGCAAGGCCCGCATGGACACGATGCGCGATTTCTTCGACGGGGTGGGGGAAGGTGACACTGCGGGTATCTGGGAGGGTAGCCCGAATCTGCGCCCTGATTTCCGTGCACAGCACCAGAAAAAACTGGACAAGGCCGCGCGCGCCGCCAAAGCACAGGAGATGATCTGATGCTTGTTCAGGATCATGATCGCGCGGGCGGGTATTGGGGGGCGGTCTATGCCTTCTGCGCCGTCAAGGGATTGCAGGTTGTCATTGATGGCCCCGTAGGTTGTGAAAACCTGCCTGTGACGTCAGTTTTGCATTACACCGATGCCCTGCCGCCGCATGAATTGCCCATCGTCGTCACCGGACTGGGCGAGGATGAAATGTCATCGGGCACCGAGGAATCGATGGCGCGGGCATGGAAAACGCTCGACCCTGCCTTGCCTGCGGTTGTGGTGACAGGGTCAATCGCGGAAATGATTGGCGGGGGGGTGACGCCCCAAGGCACGAATATCCAGCGGTTCCTGCCCCGCACCATTGACGAGGATCAATGGGAAGCGGCCGACCGCGCCATGACATGGCTGTTCACCGAATTCGGCCAGACCAAGGGCCGAATGCCGCCGGAGAAGAAGCGCGAGGAGGGCGCGCGCCCGCGCGTCAATATCCTTGGGCCGATGTATGGCACCTTCAATATGCCGTCCGATCTGGCTGAAATACGGCGTCTGGTCGAAGGGATCGGCGCCGAGGTCAACATGGTCATGCCATTGGGCACCCATCTGGCGGATATGCGCAATCTGGTGAATGCCGACGTCAATATCGTGATGTATCGCGAATTCGGGCGCGGATTGGCCGAATGCCTTGGCAAACCCTATTTGCAAGCGCCCATTGGCATGGACTCGACCACGAAATTCCTGCGCCGTCTGGGGGAATTGCTGGAGCTGGATGCAGAGCCGTTTATCGCGCGCGAAAAGCACTCGACGCTGAAACCGGTCTGGGATCTGTGGCGTTCAGTCACGCAGGATTTCTTTGCAACGGCCAGTTTCGCGGTTGTGGCGTCCGAAACCTATACGCGCGGTTTGCGCAAATATCTGGAAGAAGACCTTGGCCTGCCCTGTGCCTTCGCGGTGGCGCGTATTCGCGGCACCAAGACCGACAACGACCGTGTGCGTGCCCTGCTGGGTGAAAAGCGCCCCTTGGTGGTGTTCGGGTCGATCAACGAAAAAATGTATCTGGCCGAGTTGAAGGCCGGACACGGGCCGGCGCCTGCGTTCATTCCCGCCAGTTTTCCCGGTGCGGCCATCCGGCGGCATACCGGCACGCCCATGATGGGCTATGCGGGCGCGACCTATGTGCTGCAAGAAGTGTGCAACGGGCTGTTTGACGCGCTGTTCCATATTCTGCCGCTGGGCAGCCAGATGGACGCTGCCGCAGCCACCCCCACCACATTGCGCCGCGATCTGCCCTGGTCCGCCGAGGCCAAGGCCGAACTGGACCGCATCGTGGCCCAACACCCCATTCTGACCCGTATTTCTGCCGCGCGCAGCCTGCGTGACGCCATAGAGGCCGCGGCACTGGACCGCGGGGCAGATGAAATCGACAGCGAATTGGTTGCGGCGCTACGCCCAGACCTGACCCGCGCGTGACCACAGGAGGAAAGACCATGGCCGATTACACCGTGAATGCCCCCAGACCCCGCAACGAGCGAGCGCGGAACTGGGAATACAGGCTTTATTTCAGCGTGATCTTTGCTTTGGCGCTGGTAACGGGTCTGCTGACCTGGAGCTGGCGGGGCGTGACCACCGGCAAATTGCCGCGCCTTGGCCCGGTGGGCCGCGCGCTGGCCGATGCGCATGTGATCGCGCCGATCGTATTCCGCAGCTAACGCGGCTGCGCGAGCGTTATTCCCGTGGGCCAGGGCCTGCGGGATTGGGGCACCCCGTTTCGGGGGTACCATCCCGGCCGCAGGGTGTGCGGTGCCAGTCTTATGATCCGGAGGATACTATGGCTGAAAGAACTGACCTGTCGTTTACAGGTCTTACCGACGAGCAGGCCCAGGAACTGCACTCGGTCTATATGAGCGGGCTTTGGCTGTTTTCAGCCGTTGCCATCGTCGCTCATTTGGCCGTGTTCATCTGGCGCCCGTGGTTCTGAGGGGATTAGAAAATGAGCAAGTTTTACAAAATCTGGCTGATCTTCGATCCGCGCCGCGTTTTCGTGGCACAGGGCGTGTTCCTGTTTCTTCTGGCCGCGATGATCCATTTGGTGCTGCTGTCTAGCGATGGCTACAACTGGTTCCAGATCGCAGCCGAGAAATACGGCCGCTAAGACGCGTTTTTGCGTCCCGACTGTGGGCGGCGTGGCACACCGTGCCGCCCGCAGCCATCCATTCAACCATGACGGCCTTGACGGCCGCCGAGCCTAGCGGAGGGAAGCATGGCGCTGCTAAGCTTCGAGCGCAAATACCGTGTGCCAGGCGGCACGCTGGTCGGCGGGAATTTGTTCGACTTCTGGGTCGGGCCGTTCTACGTCGGTTTTTTCGGGGTAACGACGGTCTTTTTCGCCGTGCTCGGAACGCTCTTGATTTTTTGGGGGGCGGTGCTGCAAGGCACATGGAACCCCTGGCTGATTTCAATTAATCCCCCACCCCTGTCCTATGGGTTGGGTCCGGCACCGCTGCTTGAAGGCGGGCTTTGGCAGATTGTCACCATCTGCGCGATCGGGGCGTTCGTGTCCTGGGCGCTGCGCGAGGTGGAGATCTGCAAGAAACTGGGCATGGGCTATCATGTGCCCTTTGCCTTCGGTGTGGCGATCTTTGCATACATCACGCTGGTGGTCATCCGCCCTGTGCTGATGGGGGCCTGGGGGCATGCGTTCCCCTATGGCATCTGGACCCATCTGGATTGGGTGTCGAATGTTGGCTACACCTACGGCAATTTCCACTACAATCCGGCGCATATGATCGCGGTGACCTTCTTCTTCACCACGACACTGGCGCTGGCGCTGCATGGCGCGCTGGTTCTGTCTGCCGCCAACCCCAAGAAGGGCGAGATCATGAAAACGCCCGACCATGAGGATACGTTTTTCCGCGATCTGATCGGCTATTCGGTGGGCACATTGGGCATTCACCGTCTGGGCCTGCTGCTGGCGCTGAATGCGGGGTTCTGGTCGGCGGTCTGTATCGTGATTTCGGGAACCATCTGGTTTGACCAGTGGGTCTTCTGGTGGGACTGGTGGCTTGACCTGCCCTGGTGGCGCGATATCGCAGGAGGCGTCAATGGCTGAGTATCAGAACATTTTCACACAGGTTCAAGTGCGGGCCGCCCCTGAAATGGGCATGGTCGAAGGCGTCGAGCTGGAAAACCGCACCAAATCCGCCAGCTTCTCCAACCTTGCGGGTTGGTTTGGCAACGCCCAGATCGGGCCTGTCTATCTGGGGGCTATGGGTGTTCTTAGCCTTGTGTCCGGCCTGACATGGTTTGTTATGGTGGGTATGTGGTATTGGTATCAGGCAGGGTTCAACCCGGCTGTGTTCATGCGCGACCTGTTCTGGTTCTCGCTGGACCCGCCGGGGCCGGAATACGGGTTGCGCATGCCACCCATGGCCGAAGGCGGCTATTTCCTGATTGCCTCTTTCTTTTTGCTGATTTCGGTCATGTCGTGGTGGGTGCGCACATGGCTGCGCGCCGAGGCGCTGGGCATGGGCAAACATGTGGCATGGGCGTTTGCCAGCGCCATCTGGCTGTTTCTGGTGCTGGGCCTGTTCCGTCCCATCCTGATGGGGTCGTGGTCCGAGGCTGTGCCTTATGGCATCTTCTCGCATCTGGACTGGACCAACCTGTTCAGCCTGCGTTACGGCAATCTGTTCTATAACCCGTTCCATGCGCTGTCGATTGTGTTCCTGTATGGGTCGGCATTGTTGTTTGCCATGCACGGGGCCACCATTCTGGCCGTCAGCCGTTTCGGCGGCGACCGTGAGCTGGAACAGATCGTTGACCGTGGCACGGCATCTGAACGGGCGGCCCTGTTCTGGCGCTGGACCATGGGGTTCAATGCCACAATGGAGGGGATTCACCGTTGGGCATGGTGGTTTGCGGTTCTGTGCACATTAACAGGCGGTATCGGGATTCTGTTGACGGGCACTGTCGTCGATAACTGGGCCATCTGGGCCGAGGATCGCGGCTATCGTCCCACCTATTAAGGAGCATTGATATGGCTGAACACGACTATATCCAGCAAACCCCGTCCGAGCGTATTCGCAACTGGATCTTGTATGAAATGCTGCGCGGCGCGGGGTATGCGGCCACGGTGCTGGTGGGGATCGGGCTTATCATTGCGCTGATCTATATCGTCAGCCTGTTCCTGCCCGAAGAAAGCAAGAACGCGCCCCCGCCAATGCCATTCAGCCAGCTGCACGCGCCGCTTGATGCGCCTGTCGTCCGGGTCTGATTGCAAAAACAGGGGCGGGCCGCGCGTTGCGGCCTGCCCACCACAAGGTTCGGACCAGATAGCCGGTCCGGATTCGGGCATGTGACGCCCGGTTCCCTTTCCTGTTGGCAACAGGAAACTGGTGCCGTGCGGGCCTTGCCCCACGGCACCTTTTTTCACGCTTAGGCCCAAGCCATGATCTGGGCAGGGAGGGACGCAATGCGCGGCAGTGAACTTTACGGTATCGACACCCCGCATCTGGACCGTATCGGCGGACCTGCCGATCTGCGGGATCTGACCGATGCGGAACTGAATGAATTATGCGACGAGTTGCGCCGCGAAACCATTGAAGTGGTCAGCCGGACAGGCGGGCATCTGGGGTCGTCGCTGGGGGTGGTGGAACTGACCGTTGCGCTGCATGCGGTGTTTCGCGCGCCCTTTGACAAACTGGTCTGGGATGTCAGCCATCAATGCTATCCGCATAAAATCCTGACGGGCAGGCGCGCGGAAATGGGCACGCTGCGCCAGCAGGACGGGTTGTCGGGCTTTACCAAACGCAGTGAATCCGCCTTTGACCCGTTTGGCGCGGCGCATAGTTCGACCAGCATTTCTGCCGCCCTTGGTTTCACCATCGGGCGTGATATGGGCCAGCCTACGGGCGATGCGATTGCCGTGATCGGCGACGGGTCCATCACTGCGGGCATGGCCTATGAGGCGCTGAACAATGCAGGCAGCGAAGGGCGGCGGCTGTTTGTCATTCTGAACGATAATGACATGTCGATTGCGCCCCCTGTCGGCGCGATGAACAGTTACCTGAACCAGTTGAACGGCCAGTCGAATGGCCAACCTGCAACCCTTCGGGACATTGCACAGGGGTTCATGGCGGCCCTTCCCGAACCCTTGCGCGAACAGGCACAACGCGCCCGCGCGCTTGCCGCAGGCGGGCCACCTGATGCGACTATGTTTGAACATCTGGGGTTCACCTATATCGGCCCGATTGACGGCCATTCCCTGCCGGACCTGCTGGCCACACTGCGCATGGCGCGCGACCGCGCCGAAGGGCCGGTTCTGATTCATGTGCGCACCATCAAGGGCAAGGGGTATGCCCCCGCCGAAGGGGCCGCGTGCAAATATCATGGCGTGGCGAAATTCGACGTGGCATCGGGCCAGCAGGCCAAGGCCAGCGCGAACGCCCCCAGCTATACTGCCGTTTTCGGGCGCACGCTGGCGGATGAAGCCGCGCGCGATCCGCTGCTTGTGGCGGTAACTGCGGCCATGCCCAACGGCACCGGCGTCGATATCATGGCGCAACGTTTTGCGCGGCGCGTGTTTGACGTGGGTATCGCAGAACAGCATGCCGTGACATTTGCCGCCGGAATGGCGGCCAGCGGGTTGCGCCCGTTCTGCGCGATCTATTCCACCTTCCTGCAACGCGGCTATGACCAGATTGTGCATGATGTCGCGCTTCAGGGCCTGCCGGTGCGGTTTGCGATTGACCGCGCGGGGCTGGTGGGGGCCGATGGCGCGACCCATGCGGGCAGTTTTGACGTGGCCTTCATGGCCAACCTGCCCGGAATGGTGGTGATGGCCGCCGCGGATGAGGCCGAACTGATGCATATGGTGGCCACAGCCGCCAGACATGATGACGGCCCCATCGCCTTCCGGTTCCCGCGCGGCAACGGCACAGGGGCGGAACTGCCCGAACGTGGGGCCGTGCTGGAAATTGGCAAGGGCCGCATTGTCACCGAAGGCACGCGGCTGGCCTTGCTGTCCTTTGGCGCGCATCTGGCCGAAGTGCAGCTGGCTGTTGAGGCATTGGCCGCGCGCGGCATCAGCTGCACTGTTGCGGATGCACGTTTTGCCAAACCGCTGGATACCGGCCTGATTGACCAGTTGTCGCGCCACCACGAAGCGCTGATCACTATCGAGCAGGGCGCGCAAGGCGGGTTCGGCGCGCAGGTGCTGCATTATCTGGCCAATTCCGGCGGGCTGTCGCGGGGCTGCAACATTCGCACAATCACCCTGCCGGACCGTTTCATCCATCAGGCCAGTCCGGCGGCCATGTATCAGGACGCCGCCATGTCCGCGCATGATATCGAAGGGGTGGCGCTTGACTGCCTTGGCGTGTCGTCCCTGCGCCGAAGCGCCAGCGCATAGCGCTGCGGCCCTATAGCGGCAGGTCGCGCTGGTCGGCGATTTTTTCCATGGTGATGTAGGATGTCACCGCATCCAGATCCAGCCGGTCGATCAGGCGTTGATAGACGCGGTCGAAATCATTCATATCCTCGGCCACAACCTTCAGCATATAGTCGTAATCGCCCGCGATGCGGTAAAAATCTATGACATTGGGAATGGCCGTCACGGTGCGGCGAAACAGTTTCAGCCACTCGCCGGAATGGTGGCGCGTGCGGATCATGACAAACACCGTCAGCCCCAGCCCCAGTTTGACAGGGTCCAGCCGCAGCGATTGCCCGTCAATAATGCCCGCATTGCGCATGGCTTGCAGCCTGCGCCAGCAGGCATTTTGCGACATGCCCACGGTTTCGGCCAATGCGCGCTGCGACAAGGTCGGGTCCGATTGCAGTGCGCGCAGGATATTGCGGTCCATCTGATCTAATGAATGGGTCATTTTGGTTGAGTCTGACAACATAATACCCCTTTTTGTCGTGCATTTAGTGTCACATGAACGCTGTTTCGCCCGCTAGGCTGTGAATGTCAATTTCGCAGCAGCAAAAGGACCATATGCCATGACCCCCAGCGACACCCCCCTTGCCGGATTTGCGGCCCAGCTTGACCGCCCCGACCTGCTGGACTGGTTGCGCGGCGGATTGATTGGCGAAGGGGTGCCTGTGCCCGGCCCGTTTGGCGCGCATCCCCTGATTTACGCCGACTATGTCGCCTCTGGCCGCGCGCTGGAACAGGTCGAGCGTTTTGTGATGACCGAGGTGCTGCCCTATTATGCCAACAGCCACACCGAAGCATCGTTTTGCGGCGCGGCCATGACCCGGATGCGGCGCGCGGCCCGCGCAAGCATTGCGCGCATGACGGGGGCGGATGATACGCATGCGGTTATTTTTGCAGGGTCGGGCGCAACGGCGGGGATAAACCGTCTGGTGCATCTGCTGGGGGTGCCGCAGGTGCTGGCGGATGGCGCGCGCGCGGTTGTGTTCATCGGCCCGTATGAGCATCATTCAAACATTCTGCCATGGCGCGAAAGCGGGGCCGAGGTCGTGGAAATTCCCGAAGCCCCGACAGGCGGGCCGGATATGGACGCGCTGGCCCGCGCGCTGGCTGATACACGCGGTGCCGCGCTGCGCATCGGGGCATTTTCGGCGGCGTCCAATGTCACGGGCATCATCACGAATGTCGATGCCGTCACCCGCCTGCTGCGTGCCCATGATGTGCGCAGTGTGTGGGATTATGCAGGCGCAGGGCCATATCTGCCCATCGACATGCAGGCAGGGGGGGAGTGCGCCAAGGATGCAGTGGTCATTTCCCCGCATAAGTTTCTGGGCGGGCCGGGGGCGTCGGGCGTGCTGATTGTCCGCAAGGGGGCGGTGGGGCCACGCAGATCGCCCGTTATGCCCGGCGGGGGCACAGTGCGGTTTGTATCCCCTTGGGGCCATGTCTATGCCGAGGGGCTGGAGGCGCGAGAGGAAGCGGGCACCCCGAATGTGATCGGTGACATTCGCGCGGCACTGGCGTTCATGGTCAAACACGCCATCGGGCGCAATGTCATGGATGCCCGCCATGCAGCACTTGACGCGCGTGCGCGCGCGGTCTGGGACCACAATCCGCGTCTGGAATTGCTGGGCATGGACAAGGGCGCGCGCCTGCCGATCTTTTCGTTTCGCATTCGTGACGGGCAGGGCGGATATGTCCACCACCAGTTATTTACCCGTATGCTAAGTGATTGCTATGGCATTCAGGCGCGCGGCGGGTGTGCCTGTGCGGGGCCATATGCGCATCGTTTGCTGGATATCGACGCGCGCCAGTCGCAAGATATGCTGACAGCCATTCACGCAGGCAATGAAATGGCCAAACCGGGTTGGGTGCGGCTGAATTTCAGCGTCCTGATGACAGACGCCAAGGCAGATTGCATCATTGCCGCGGTGGATGAACTGGCGCGTATGCCGCACCCGATGCAGGATGCCTATGACGCGGATATATCCACGGCACGGTTTTCGCCGCAGGGGGCGGTCAGGGTCGCCTAAAGCGTGTTGCGCAAAACCGGTTCCCGCTTTTGCGTACCGTGCTAGATATCCTTCATCAGGCGCAGGGCATCGTATATTGCGGCATGGGTGTTGCGCGCGCTGACCGCATCGCCGATGCGGAACAGTTGGAACGCACCATCGGGGTTGCGCGAAATGGTCTGCGGCTGGCCCGACACCAGCGCGTCGTGATCCACGGCGCCTGCATTCGATGACAGGGGTTTCAGTGCAAAATACAGATCATCCAGCGGCATTGTCCCGTAATTGACCACCACCTGATCATAATGCTGATGCGTGGTAAAATCGCTGTAATCCGTGCCGATGGTGGCGCGCAGGCGGTTGCCATCGCGGACCACATCCAGCAGGCGGCGGGTCACGGTGAAGGTCACGTCCTTGTCTTGCAGCGCGCGCATATAAGGCACAAGGTTCATGCCCATGATATCGGGCGCGAAAGTGCGGTCGGGGGTCATCACCTCGACCCGAGCGCCCGCACCTGCGGCAATTTCAGCCGCCATCAGGCCCGGATGATCACCGGATTCGTCATAGACCAGCACGCGGCCCGCGGGTTTCACATCGCCCGCGATCATGTCCCATGCGCTGATCACATGCGGGTTTTCCGTGCCCGCCTCGAACAGTTCCAGATTGGGCAGCCCGCCGGTGGCAATGATGACAACATCAGGGGCCAGTGCCGTGACATCCTGTTCCTCTGCAAAGGTGTTGAAATGAAACACCACATCGTGTGCGGCGCATTGGGCCATGCGCCAGTCAATGATGCCCGCCATCTCGCGGCGGCGGGGGTGCTGCGCCGTCAGCCGGATTTGTCCGCCGGGGTCGGGCTGGGCCTCGAACACCACGACGTCATGCCCGCGCGCGGCAGCCACGCGCGCGGCCTCCAGACCGGCGGGGCCAGCGCCGACCACCACCACCTTCTTGCGCGCGGGGGCAGGCATAATGTCATGCGGCATGGTCAATTCGCGGCCCGTGGCGGCGTTGTGGATGCACAGCGCCTCGCCCGCCTGATAGATCCGGTCCAGACAATAGGTTGCCCCCACACAGGGGCGAATATCATCTTCGCGCCCGTCGCGGATTTTCTGCACGATATGCGGGTCGGCCATATGCGCGCGGGTCATGCCCACCATATCCAGCAACCCCGCCGCCACAGCATGGCGCGCGGTCGCCACGTCAGGAATGCGCGCGGCGTGAAAGGTGGGCATGCCGGTGGCCTGTTTGACCGCGCCCGCGAAATCCAGATGTGGGGCGGATTTCATGCCCTGCACCGGAATCACATCGGTCATGGCGGGGTCGGTATGAATGCGCCCCCTGACCACATTCAGGAAATCCACCATGCCGCATTCGGCCAGCTTGCGCGAAATCTCCAGCCCTTCGGTGGCATTGATCCCGCCCTTCGCGGCCTCGTCTGCGGTATAGCGCACGCCCACAATAAACCCGTCACCTACGCGCGCACGAATGCCATGCAAAACATCCATCAGAAGCTGCATTCGGGATGTCAGGCTCTCGCCGCCATAAGGGCCATCCAGATCATTGGTCAGCGGTGACCAGAACTGGTCCAGCAAATGGCCGTAAACCTGCAATTCCACCCCGTCCATGCCGCCCGCCTGCATCCGTTCGGTGGCATCCGCGAAATCGGATATGATGCGTTCTATGTCCCAATCCTCGGCCAGTTTGGGAAAGGCACGATGCGCCGGTTCGCGGTGGCGGCTTGACGATACCGAGGGCAGCCAGTCGCCCTTGTTCCAGCCGGTGCGCCGCCCCAGATGGGTCAGCTGGATCATGACTGCGCAGCCATGGTCATGGCAGGCATCGGTCAGGGCGCGGATATGGGGCACCACCTCGTCGCGCCACGCAAGGATATTGTTGAACACGGGCGGGCTGTCGCGCGACACCGCCGCAGACCCCGCCGTCATGGCCAGCGCCACACCGGCCTTGGCCCGCTCGGCATGATAGGCCACATAGCGCGCTTTTGGCATGCCATCTTCGGGATAGGCGGGTTCATGCGCCGTGGTCATGATACGGTTGCGCAGGGTCAGGTGCTTAAGGCGGTAGGGTTGCAAAAGCGGATCGTTGGACATGGTTCCCCCCATTAAGCAATTTCAGAAAAAGTTGACTGTTTTTTCCGGTTCGAAATTGCGCCGCAAAACAGCTAGCGCCGATAGGCGTCAATACCACGCATCAGGCGTCGCGGCCTTTTTGCGCAGGATATAGTCTTTCAGCGCGGCATCAATGGCGGGGTCGATGGGGGGCGGTTCATACTGTGCCAGCGTGTCCTTCCAGCGCTGGTTGGCGCGGGTGGCCGCGTCAATGCTGCCGGTTTCGGACCATGTTTCATAGGTGCGGTCGTCATTGAACCCGCTGTCCCAATACGCGGTCTGGTAATGGCGCAAGGTGTGGTCCGTTCCGAACAAATGCTCGCCCGGGCCGAACTGGGCCAGCGCATCAAATGCCAGCGTGTCGTCATTCACATCCAGCCCCGCCATATAGGAATGCAGCGCGCCGCACATATCCATATCCATGACCATTTTTTCATAGGACATGGACAGCAACCCGTCCACAAACCCCGCCGCATGCAGGATGTAATTCGCGCCACCCTGAACCGCCGACATCATCGACATCATGCCTTGTTGCAGGGCCTGCCCGTCCGGCGCCTTGGAGGTGCTGAAATTGCCTGCGCAGCGCAACGGCAGGTTCAGTCGCCGCGCCAGTTGCCCCATGACCAGCGACCCAAGCGCGGGTTCAGGCGTGCCGAATGTGGGCGATCCGGTGCGCAATGACATGGATGACAGGAATGATCCCAGCACCACCGGCGCGCCGGGTCGCACCAGTTGCGCCAGTGCACAAGATGCCATGGATTCCGCCAGACATTGCGCAACCGCGCCCGCCATGGTCAGCGGGGACACAGCGCCGCCCAGCAGGAACGGCAGGTGGATGGTGCCCTGACCCGCTTGCGCATAAGTGCGAATGCCCGCTGTTGTCACCCCGTCCAGAACCAGCGGTGATGTGGTGTTGAAATTGCCCATGATGACGCAGTTGCGGTCCACGAAATCCGGCCCGAACAGGATGCGGCACATTTCGATACTGTCGGCGGCGCGGTCCGGCGCGGTGATCGACCCAAGGAACGCGCGGTCGGAATAGCGTATATGCGCATAGACCATGTCCAGATGCCGTTTGTTCACGGGTATATCAGTGGGTTCGCAAATCGTGCCGCCGGAATGGTGCAACCATGGCGACGATTGCGCCAGTTTTATCAGGTTCTCGAAATCCGCAATCGTCCCGTAGCGCCGCCCGTTGTCCATATCCATCACGAAAGGCGACCCATAGGCGGGCGCAAACACCATTGCAGTCCCGCCGATTTCGACAGTGTTGGCAGGGTTGCGCGCGTGTTGGGTGAACTGCGCGGGCGCGGTTTTCAGAACCTCGCGCAGCAGGCCCGGCGCGAAGCGGATGCGCCATGTTTCCCCCGACACATGCGTAACCTGTGCACCGGCGGCGCGATATAGCTGCATCGCCTGAACATCGTCGCGCAACTCGATCCCGATTTCGGCCAGAATGCGGTCTGCCGTGTCCTCGATGCGGGTCAGACCCTCATCACCCAACAGGTCATATGTCGGGATGCGGCGGGTGATATAGGGCGTGCGCAGATGCAGGTTCTGGCCCGGTGTTGCGCTGCGCGGGGTTCGTGACGGGTTCCGGCGCGGCCTGCGGGCGGGCGGGGATGACAGTTCCAGCATGGGGTGGTGTCCTTTCGGGGCGGGCGCGGTGCTGCCAGGTTCCCGCGTTGTGCGCGATGGCGCAATTCCGAATTGATTCACCCTGCATTAGCTGTAGTAATTCAAATGCCGGATTTTATGATGCATTCGGCAGAGTATTTGCATTCTGCATGAGGTCCCCTTGCCCAAGCGCCCCTATGACCTGCCGCCGATGAATGCGCTTGTGGCCTTTGACGCGGCCGCCCGCCATGTCAGTTTCAAGGCAGCCGCGCGTGAATTGAATGTGACGCCAGCGGCCATAAGCCATCAGGTCAAGGCGCTGGAACAGGAATTGCAGTGCGCGTTGTTTCTGCGCCATCATCGCGGCGTTGCGCTAACGGAAACCGGCGCCTATTTGCGCGTCGCGCTTCAGACCGGATTCGAGGCGATGGGCGATGCGGTTGCGCAACTGAAGCGCCGGTCCAGTACCAGCGCCGTCACAATCGGGGTGACGACAGCGGTAAGTTCACTGTGGCTGACACCCAAGCTGGCGCAGTTCTGGAAATCGCATGGTGATATTTCGGTGGCCCAGATTGTCGATGATACGGGCGTTGCGCCCGCGGGCTGCGACCTTAACATTTCATATGGTATACCCGCACGCGGCACGGCGCAAAGCAGCGTCCTGTTGCATGACCGGATCATGGCGCTGGCCAGCCCGCGTTTTGCGGCCGCCCATCCTGTTGCGGGGCTGGATGATCTTGCGCGCCTGCCGTTGATCCAGTTCCAGTCGAATGTCGCGGGCTGGACCGACTGGCAGGACTGGTTGCGCGCGCTTGGCCATAACGGGCCGGTCAGGAACAGCCACAGGGTGAATAACTATGTCATCGCGCTTCAGGCCGCATGTGACGATATGGGTGCGGTTCTGGGTTGGGTGGGCCTGACGAAAACCTATCTGGAGTCGGGCCAGCTTGTGCCCTTGTTGCCCGATCAGGTGGAACCGCAAGAGGATTTTCTGATAACCCTGCACAGGCATGCGTCACCGCGTTCGCGGCTGGTCCATGACTGGTTGCTGGGGGCCGGACAGGACGGGCGCTGGCCTGAAACCAACAAGATATAACACGCCCGTGCTTGAACGATGGTCCCGCGCTGGATAGGGTTTGCCCCTTGTGCAATGGCAGGTCTGGTCCGGAAGATGAAATTACTTGATGTGCAACACCCGTTTTTTCGGCCGCTTTGGCGCAGAATCGTCATTACCGTGCTGTGCCTTGGCTGGGCGGTGTTTGAATTCGTCACCGCAAGCCCGTTTTTCGGTGTCCTGTTCGGGGCAATCGGCCTGTATTGCGTATATCAGTTCTTCTTTGCCTTTGATCCGAAAGAGCCGCAATAGCCCCCAAATCAAGCGCATACAGGGCTGATTCCCGTCAATCCCCCCCCGTTTGTGGCACGGTTTGTCGCAGTCGCCGAAGGGTGACGTTGCGTTAGCTTTCGGGCCGGAATGCCGCCCATTTGCGCGGAGAACCGCGCATTTTGCCCGCATGAACGCCAAAAAGCGCATTTGGCAGACATGTTTTCAGTCTTGCGGGCGGGGTATTTCGCCCATCACGACCGGCGCACGGATAATGCGCTTGATTCCCTAATGGATATTAGCCATTTTTTTGGGGGAAGGCGCATCTTGTGCGTGTTTCAACATTTCTTATCGCCACTTTAACGCGAACTGGACGACGATTGCAGCCTATTCCCACTCCGACGATTTTTGACAATAGCAGGTATTTCGGGTGGTTGATGAACGGCCTTAGTGCCGCATTGATGACACGGCGCAGCCTGACATTTGAAGTGATGTTCGGCGCGCTGGCTGTCATATTGGCCACCGGGCTGCGCTTCGCGCTGGATGATGTCCTGCCGTCCGGCTTCCCGTTCCTGACCTTTTTTCCGGCAGTCATGTTGTCGCTGGTCTTTGCGTCCATCCGCTGCGGTATATCGGTGGCTGTGGTCTGTGGCGTTATTGCGTGGATATGGTTCATCGCGCCCTTCGGGTCGTTCAGCATAACAAGCGGCGCTTTGCTGGCTATCGGGTTTTATGTGTTGATCACGACAACGGATGTGCTGTTCATCACAGCGGCGGTCTGGGCCTTGCAGGAACTGTCGCTAGCGCGCGAGAAGGCGAATGCCGTTGCGCAATCCAGAACGCTGATGTTCTCGGAGTTGCAGCACCGCGTTTCAAACAATCTGGCGACTGTCGCGGCGTTGCTGCGGCTTCAGACCTCGCAGACCAAAGACGCCGGCGCGCGGCGGGCATTATCGGCATCGCAGGCGCGGATCACGTCGATTTCGCGGTTGCAACGGCGTTTGCATTCGGTTGACGTGCAGGCCGTTGATGCGGGCGAATACCTGCGCGAAGTGCTGCAAGACACCCTTGAGGTTGCGAAGGAAGCAGCGCCTGTCACCTTGCGGTTCAATGCGGCCCCCTTGCGCATTCTGAATGACGCGGCAGTGCCCTTGGGCCTGATCGCCAGCGAGTTGATGATGAACTCCATGGAACATGGGGCCGCGCAGGACGGCAAGGCCGTGGTCGATGTCACCCTGAAGGTGGACCCGACAGATGAGGCGGGCCAGATCCCTGCCACGCTGGAAATGCGTGACAACGGGCGGGGGCTGCCGGACGGGTTCGATCTGGATGCGTCCGACAGTCTGGGCCTGACCGTGGCGCGGCAGTTCGCGAAGGCACTGGATGGCGAATTGACACTGACCCGCGCCAGCGGCGGGGGAACCCTTGCAAAGCTGCACTTCACCGTGCCACCATGTGACGCAAGTGCCCCACCCGAGGCCGTGGATGCGGACAGTCTGGCCCAGCAGGGCATGATGCAGCGCATTGCCTGACGGAAGGTGCGGGCGCATATGTAACAGGCAGGCGCAGATATGCTGGACAAGCTGGAAATGTTCATTGCCGTTGCGCGCGAAGGGCATTTTGGCCGTGCTGCCGCCAGTCTGGGCATTACGCAGCCGTCCCTGTCCAACGGGATCAAGCATCTGGAAGAACAGCTTGGCGTGCAGCTTGTCTTTCGCGGGTCGCGCTTTGGTGGGCTGACGCCCGAAGGGCAGGCAGCGCTGGTCTGGGCGCGGCGCATTGTCGGCGACAGCCGCCAGCTGAAGGAAGAAATGCGCTTCAAGCGGCACGGGCTGGCAGGGCAGTTGCGCATTGCTGTCATTCCGACCGCCCTGACATGGGCCGCGCGGCTGGCGGCCAGTTTCAGCGAAAAGCACCCGAATGTGCGCCTGACCATCCTGTCGCGCACCTCGATCGAGATATTGTCGATGCTGGACAATCTGGATGTGGATGCAGGAATTTCATATCTGGACAATGAACCCATGGGGCGTGTCAGCACCGAAGCGCTGTATGAAGAACGCTATCTGCTGGTCTGCGCGGCCACATCGCGTTTCGCTGCGCGTGATGCGGTGGGGTGGGACGAATTGCAGGGCGAACGGTTGTGCCTGTTGACGCCCGACATGCAGAACCGCAGGATCATCAACCGCAACTTCGCCGATGCCAATGTCACCCCCGAAACATGGGTCGAGGCGAATTCGACTGTGGTCTTGATGGCGATGGTGGCCGAAGGGGGCTGGATGACGGTCATGCCCGAAGACAGTGCGCGGTTTCTGGCCAGTGGCAAGGCGGTCTGCACGATCCCCCTGCGCGGGGCGGCGGCCCCGCATGTCGTGGGTCTGGTCGCGCCATGGCGCGAACCCCACACGCCGGTTCTGGAAGCGCTGCTGCGCGAGGCCCGCCAGCTCTCGACGGTTGATTGATAGCTTTTAGCTATCAATCAACCGATATCGAATATTGATTTCGTATGATTAGACTGGTCTAATCTGGCAAACACCTAACGAGGCCAGCCATGACACTTTCCGCGCCAGCCCCCGATCTTGATGACATGCGCGCCATTATTGCGCAGCATTCCCATCTTGAAGGCCCGCTTTTGCCCATATTACACGCGCTTCAGGATGCATTCGGGCATGTCCCCGAATCTGCCAGCCCGTTGATTACCGAAGCGCTGAACATTTCGCGGGCGGAATTGCACGGTGTCATCAGTTTTTACCATGATTTCCGCGAAAACCCCGCCGGTCGGCATGTTCTGAAAATCTGCCGTGCCGAGGCCTGTCAGGCGGTGGGCGGTGATGCGCTGGCCGAAGCGACCCTGCGCAAGCTGGGCATTGACTGGCATGGCACAACCGCAAACGGTGCCGTCACAGTGGAGCCGGTCTATTGTCTGGGGCTGTGCGCCTGCGGACCAGCCGCGATGCTGGATGACAAGGTTATGGGCCGCGTTGACGGCATGAAACTGGACAAACTGCTGGCAGGGGTGGGCGCATGAAGATCTACGTTCCCGCAGATAGTGCAGCACTGGCGCTGGGCGCCAATGACATTGCGGATGCGATCACACAACAGGCGCGCGCGCGCGGGCTGACGGTCGAGTTGGTGCGCAATGGCACCCGCGGCATGATCTGGCTGGAGCCGCTGGTCGAGGTTGAGGTGGATGGCGTGCGCCACGGCTTTGGTCCTGCCACCCCCGATGATGCGGACGCAATCCTTGATGGCACCAGCGCCAAGGCGCTTGGCCCTGTGGACAAGCTGGACTGGATGCAGCGCCAGACCCGCCTGACCTTCGCGCGGTGCGGCGTCATCGATCCGCTGTCACTGGAGGATTATCAGGCGCATGGCGGTCTTGCGGGGCTAAGGCGCGCCATCGCCATGAGCAGCGCCGATATCGTTGATGAAGTCACAAAATCCGGCCTGCGCGGACGCGGTGGTGCGGGCTTTCCCACTGGTATCAAGTGGAACACCGTGCGGCAGGCGCAGGCCGCACAGAAATACATCATCTGCAACGCGGATGAGGGCGACAGCGGCACATTTGCCGACCGTATGATCATGGAAGGCGACCCCTTCACCCTGATCGAGGGGATGATCATAGCGGGTCTGGGCGTGGATGCCACGCGCGGCTATGTCTATCTGCGGTCGGAATACCCTGATGCGATTGCAGTGATGACCCGCGCGGTGGAAATTGCGCGCGCAGCGGGCGTTCTGGGGGCGGATGTGCTGGGATCTGGGCGCGCATTCGATCTGGAAATCCGCAAAGGGGCCGGTGCCTATGTCTGCGGTGAAGAAACCAGCTTGCTGAATTCACTGGAAGGCAAGCGCGGTGTGGTGCGCGCCAAACCGCCCCTTCCGGCGCTGGAAGGGTTTCTGGGCCAGCCCACTGTGGTCAATAACGTGATTTCGCTGGCCACAGTGCCGGTGATTTTTGAAAAAGGCGCGCAGTTCTATGCCGATTTCGGCCTTGGGCGGTCGCGCGGCACAGTGACGCTGCAAATCGCGGGTAATGTGGCGCGCGGGGGGCTGTTTGAAACGGCCTTCGGCATGTCGCTGGGGGCTGTGGTCAATGATATTGCGGGCGGCACTGCCAGCGGACGACCCGTCAAGGCGGTGCAGGTCGGCGGCCCCTTGGGGGCCTATATGCCAGTGTCGAAATTCGACACCGCGCTGGGGTACGAGGAATTCGATGCCGCAGGCGGGTTGATCGGACATGCCGGACTGGTGGTGTTTGACGACAGCGCCGACATGCTGTGCATGGCGCGGTTCGCCATGGAATTCTGCGCGGTGGAATCCTGCGGGAAATGCACGCCCTGCCGCATTGGCGCGGTGCGCGGAGTGGAAACCATTGACCGGATCGCGGCAGGGGACGGTGCGGCCATTCCGCTGCTGACCGACCTGTGCGAGACGATGAAGGACGGATCGCTTTGCGCGCTGGGAGGGTTCACGCCGTTTCCGGTAATGTCGGCACTGACGCATTTTCCCGATGATTTCGCGCGTGTGAAGGAGGCTGCAGAATGATGTCGGCCCGTGTATTGCGCCGCGCTGTGCGCGTCGCCCCGGTGGGGGGCGCTGCCCCCCACACCCCCCGGAGTATTTTCAGCAAGATGAAGCAGAGGGTTTGCGCATGAAGGATTTTGTCATTCCGTTCGATGACCGTGATCTGGGCACCCCTGCGCGCGAGGGTGCGCCCGTGACCTTGTCGATTGACGGGTTCGAGGTGACGGTGCCTGAAGGCACGTCGGTGATGCGCGCAGCGGCGTTGGCGGGCCTGTCGATCCCGAAACTTTGTGCGACAGACAGTGTCGAGGCGTTCGGGTCGTGCCGGCTATGCGTGGTCGAGATCGAGGGGCGGCGCGGCACGCCTGCGTCCTGCACGACGCCGGTTGCGGCGGGCATGGTGGTGCACACCCAGAATGACAAGCTGCGCAAGCTGCGCCGCGGTGTGATGGAGCTGTATATCAGTGACCACCCGCTGGATTGCCTGACCTGTGCGGCCAATGGCGATTGCGAATTGCAGGATATGGCGGGCGCTGTGGGGCTGCGCGATGTGCGCTATCAGGCCCCTGAGGGGGGCGCGCTGGCCAATCATTTTGCGCCGCGCAATACCAGCGGCGAGGCCAATCGCGAATACCTGCCGAAAGACGACAGCAACCCGTATTTCACCTATGATCCTGCGAAATGCATTGTCTGTTCGCGCTGTGTGCGCGCCTGCGAGGAAGTGCAGGGCACATTTGCCCTGACGATTGAAGGGCGCGGGTTTGACAGCCGCGTGTCGTTTGGCGCGAAATCCGACACGGCGCTGGCGTCTGATTGTGTGTCCTGCGGGGCCTGCGTTCAGGCCTGCCCGACGGCCACATTGCAGGAAAAATCCGTGATCGAGTTGGGCACGCCCACACGCTCGGTCATCACGACCTGCGCCTATTGCGGGGTGGGCTGTTCGTTCAAGGCGGAACTGAACGGGGATGAATTGGTGCGCATGGTGCCCTACAAGCATGGCAAGGCCAATCGCGGCCATAGCTGTGTGAAGGGGCGGTTTGCCTATGGCTATGCCAACCACAAGGACCGCATTCTGAACCCGATGATCCGCGACAGCATTGACCAGCCCTGGCGCGAGGTCAGCTGGGAAGACGCGCTGTCCTTTGCCGCCACCAAAATGCGCGGCATTCAGGCGCAATACGGGCGCAAATCCGTGGGGGTGATCACATCCAGCCGCTGCACGAATGAAGAAACCTATCTGGTGCAGAAACTGGCGCGTGCGGTATTTGGCAACAACAATACCGACACATGTGCGCGGGTGTGCCATTCGCCCACAGGCTACGGGCTGGGCCAGACATTCGGTACCAGCGCGGGCACACAGGATTTCGACAGTGTGGAACAGGCCGATGTCATCATGGTGATCGGCGCAAACCCGCATGCGGGCCATCCGGTGTTCGCCAGCCGCATGAAAAAGCGCCTGCGCGCGGGCGCGAAACTGATTGTCGTGGACCCCCGCCGCACCGAAACCGTGCAAGGGCCGCATTACAAGGCCGCGCATCACCTGCCCTTGCGGCCCGGCACCAATGTGGCGGTCGTCACTGCGATGGCGCATGTCGTCGTCACCGAAGGGCTGATGGATGAGGCGTTTATTCGCACCCGCTGCGATTGGGATGAATTCCAGCATTATGCCGAATTCGTGTCCGACCCGCGCCACAGCCCTGAAGCCACCGAATTGCTGACCGGCGTGCCCGCGTCCGAACTGCGCGCGGCCGCGCGGTTGTTTGCCACGGGCGGCAATGGCGCCATTTATTACGGGCTGGGCGTGACCGAGCATTCCCAAGGGTCCACCACCGTGATGGGGATTGCCAATCTGGCCATGCTGACCGGCAATGTCGGGCGGCGTGGTGTGGGGGTAAACCCGTTGCGCGGCCAGAACAATGTTCAGGGGTCGTGCGACATGGGGTCGTTCCCGCATGAATTGCCCGGCTACCGCCATGTCAAACTGCCCGAGGTGCGCGCGATTTTTGAATCCGCTTGGGGCGTGGAAATCGACCCCGAACCGGGCCTGCGCATTCCCAATATGCTGGATGCGGCCGTGTCAGGCCAGTTCAAGGGGCTGTATTGCCAGGGCGAGGATATTCTGCAATCGGACCCCGACACCAAACATGTGGCCGCAGGGCTGGCCGCGATGGAATGCGTGATCGTGCATGACCTGTTCCTGAATGAAACCGCGAATTATGCGCATGTGTTCCTGCCCGGGTCGACCTTCCTTGAAAAGGACGGGACATTCACCAATGCCGAACGGCGCATCAACCGTGTTCGGCAGGTCATGGCCCCGCGCAACGGCTATGCCGATTGGGAAGTGACCCAGCTTCTGGCCAATGCGATGGGCGCGAACTGGCGCTATACCCATCCTGCCCAGATCATGGATGAAATTGCCCTGACAACGCCCAGTTTCGCCGGTGTGGATTATGCCACGCTGGAAGAAAAAGGCTCGGTGCAATGGCCGTGCAATGACGCAAACCCCGATGGCACGCCGCTGATGCATGTTGACGGGTTTGTGCGCGGCAAGGGCCGGTTCATTGTCACCGAATATGTGGCGACCGATGAAAAGACCGGCCCGCGGTTTCCGCTGCTGCTGACCACAGGGCGCATTCTGTCGCAATATAACGTGGGCGCGCAGACACGGCGCACTGATAACGTGGTCTGGCATGATCAGGACCTGCTGGAAATTCATCCCCATGACGCGGAACAGCGCGGCATCAAACAGGGGGATTGGGTGAAACTGGCCAGCCGGTCGGGGGAAACCACCTTGCGCGCCACATTGACCGACCGTGTCAGTCCGGGCGTGGTCTACACCACCTTCCACCACCCTGAAACGCAGGCGAATGTCATCACCACGGATTATTCCGATTGGGCCACCAACTGCCCCGAATACAAGGTGACGGCGGTGCAGATCAGCCCGTCAAACGGGCCGACCCAATGGCAGGAAGACTATCAGGCGCAGGCGGCACAGTCGCGGCGTATCCTGCCCGCGGCGGAGTAGGGCCATGACCACGCCACCCCGCACCCCTGCTGCCAGCATGTCGGGCCTGTCCGTCCACAAGGACGGACAGCGCGATATGTGGCGCAACCTGCCCGATGAGGTGCCGGTGGCGTTGGTCTTTGACGGTACAACCCTTGCGGTGATGATGGCCAGCCCCGCTGATATTCATGACATGGCCGTCGGATTTGCCCTAAGCGAGGGGATCATTTCCACCGCAGGCGATGTGCAGGAATTCGAGGTGGCAGACCACCCCCAAGGGCTGGAGGCGCGGCTTTGGCTGCGCAGCGACCAGTCGGACGCGCTGGCCGCGCGCCGCCGGTTCATGGCGGGGCCGGTGGGGTGCGGCTTGTGCGGGATTGACAGTCTGGAACAGGCCAGCCGCCCACTGCCGCATGTGCCCGATACCGGCCTGCGCCTGACGCGCAAGGCCGTTGCGGCGGCGGGCGATGCGCTGGCCGCGTGCCAGCCCTTGCGCGACCAGACAGGGGCCACCCATGCGGCGGGTTTCATGGCGCGCGACGGGCGCATCGTTCTGGCGCGCGAGGATGTGGGCCGCCATAACGCGCTGGACAAGCTGATCGGCGCTATGGCCCGCGCGGGTCTGGATGCGGGGCAGGGGGCGTTTATCATGACAAGCCGCCTGTCTGTGGAACTGGTGCAGAAATGCGCGATGGCGGGGTGTCCTGTGCTGGTGTCCGTGTCCGCGCCCACTGCCGCTGCCCTGCGACTGGCCGAAGGGGCGGGCATTACCGTTGCCGCCTTTGCCCGTGGCGGCGGTTTCGACATTTACGCGCATCCTGCGCGCATTATCACAAAGGTATCCGATGCAGCCTGACAAACTGATCTATATGGCCAACCAGATCGCCACCTTCTTCAAGTCGCAACCCGGTGATGACGGGGCCGAACGTATTGCCAGCCATCTGCGCGATTTCTGGGACCCGTCCATGCGCGCGCATTTATGCGAACTGGCCAGACAGGACAGCACCAAACTTGATGCGAATGTGCGCAAGGCGGTGGAATTGCTGAACTGACGCAGGCGTCGCTCATTCCCGTTTGGGCGGTGTCCAATGGGTCAGCCGTGCGGTCACCCGCGTCAGCAAGGGCGCAGACGGGATAATGATAAAGATCCGCGTGATGTGATAGGCGGTGACCAGTGCCACGCTTTCTTGCAGCACCTTGGCGGTCAGGGCCATTTCGGTCACACTGCCCGGTGCGGTGGCCAGAACCATGGCCGCCCAGCTGGTTCCCGTCAGTGCCGCCAGCAGCACAGCAAGCGCCACGCAAAGCGCCATCATCAGCAATGTCGACAACATTGCCGCTGGCACGAACCGGCCCGCGCGCCGGAACAGGTCACGGTTGATCACGGCCCCCAGCCACACGCCCAGCAACACCTGCGCACCCGCAAGCATGACATAGGGCGTGGCGGTGACTGGCAGGCCCAGCGCCGCAGCCGCCGCAGATGCCGCCAGCGGACCAAGGAAAAACGGGTTTGAGACACGCGCCACCTTGAACGCCAGCGCCCCCAGAATGGCCAGCACGATCAGCAGCCCTGCCCCCGCAGGTGTCCAGTGCATAGACCGCAAGGTTGCGGACGGGTCCGCCACACTGCCATCGATCAGCAGGATCGCAGGGGGGATCAACAACACCAATGCCATGATCCGCAAGGTCTGCGCAAAAATGACTGGTCCGGGCGCAACCCCGTATCGCTGTGCCAGATTGGCGGATTCCACAGGCCCCATGGGAACAGAGGCCAGCGTGGCGGTCATTGCATCCACATCTGACAGGCGCATCAGCACCCATGCCACAAGGAACCCCGCCGCAATCGTCAACAAGGCCGCGATCACCATCGGCACGAACATCGCGCCCAGCGACCCCAGCGCTTCGGGCGTGAAGGCCAGCCCGACAGACCCGGCAACGACAATCTGTCCGGCGGGGCGTGTCAATGCAGGGGCCTTGATCTGCACACCGGCAAGGCTGATTGCGGTTGAAAACACCAGCGCACCGATCATCCATGGCAATGGTACATGCAGTTTGGACGCGA
Source organism: Roseinatronobacter sp. (assembly GCF_051859525.1). NCBI lineage: Bacteria > Pseudomonadati > Pseudomonadota > Alphaproteobacteria > Rhodobacterales > Paracoccaceae > Roseinatronobacter > Roseinatronobacter sp. The sequence goes on from NZ_JBHYFM010000011.1 coordinate 77,857, forward strand.
CCCAACCGGTGCCCACGGCGCCCAGATAGATAAGCGTGATTACTGCATATCTGCCCATAGTAGATTGCTGCATCGGGAAACCCCGCAGATGACCTGATGTTTGTGTAGCCCAAAGCAGACAGGGATGCCAGACAGAAACTTCACTTGTGTATTGTCAGCCCCTGCGCAGGCGACTGCACTGGCTGGCGGTTCAGAAAACTTCGGGCTGGTGCGCCTGTATCCAGTCAATGATCTGGCCGATATGGCCCAGATGTGTCCGGACCGCTGCCGCCGCACCTTCGCCGTCGCGGGCGCGCAGGGCGGCCAGAATGTCGTGGTGTTCGGCATGTGCGCGCGGGGCCTCGAATGACAGGCTAAGGTAGCGGGCGCGGTCCATATGGCCCTTGTGGTCCTTGATCAGCGTCCAGCCGAAACCCAGCCCCGAAAAACTGCAGATGTCATGGTGAAACTGGTCATCCAGTATATGGAAACCGGTTTTATCCTGTGCGCGCAGCGCGTCTTCCTGCCGGTTCAGAATATCCTGCAGGGCGGTAAAATGCACCGCCTCCAGCTTGTCGGCGGCAACGCGCATGGTGGCTTCTTCCAAGGCGCTGCGAATGAAATAGGCCTGCAAGATCGCTTCTTTGGAAATGGGCGCAACAGTTGTCGCGACACGCCCAGCTGCGCCGCTACCTCGGCTTCGGACAGTTTGGTCCCCGGTGGCAGTGTCAGGTTGATAATGCGTTCATACAGCAGATCATACACCTGATCAGCCATGCTGCGCGGGTGCTGTGCATCCAGTGGCGGTAGAAGCTGCGACAATGACATAGCCCCTGTCTTTAGCTGCCTTGACGCATCCTGTAAACTAGAATATTAGTCGAGCAGTCAATTCCCCCGAACCAGAGGTTCAAATGCCACTGCTGCACGAAGACCGCCTTTTCCCCCTTGAGGGGCGTGCCCGCGACCTTGCCCGCGCGCTGTATGCCGAAATCCGCGATTTGCCGATCATCAGCCCGCACGGCCATACCGACCCGCGCTGGTATGCGGAAAACGCGGCCTTTCCCGACCCCGCGCAGCTGTTTGTCACGCCCGACCACTATGTTTTCCGCATGCTGTGTTCGCAAGGTGTGGCGCTTGCCGATCTGGGGGTGCCGCGCAGTGATGGCGGGCCGGTTGAAACCGATGGCCGCAAAATCTGGCGGCTGTTTGCGCAGCATTATCACCTGTTTCGGGGCACACCATCGCGGATGTGGCTGGATTATTCCTTCCAGCATGTGTTTGGCATTGACCGGCCGCTGAACGCGGACAGCGCGGACTGGTATTATGACCATATCGCCGATTGTCTGGCCAAACCCGAATTCCGCCCCCGCGCATTGTTCGAGCGTTTCAATATCGAGGCCATCTCAACGACCGAGGCCGCGACCGATGACCTGCGCTGGCACCGTATGATCCGTGAAAGCGGCTGGACAGGCAATGTCGTCACTGCCTATCGCCCTGACGGGGTGATTGACCCCGAAATCGAGGGGTTCGCCGAAAACCTTGCGCTGATGGGTGAACAGACCGGCGAAGATACCACCACATGGGCGGGATACCTGAACGCGCATCGCGCAAGGCGTGCGTATTTCAAGGAGTTCGGTGCCACATCATCCGATCACGGCCACCCCAGTGCACGCACCGAAAACCTGTCGCAAGCGGACGCGGCAGCGCTGTTTGACAAGGCGCTGCGCGGCACCTGCACAGCACAGGAGGCCGACACGTTCCGCGCCCATATGCTGACCGAAATGGCCCGCATGAGCCTTGAGGACGGGTTGGTGATGCAGCTTCATGCCGGGTCGCACCGGAACCATTCCGCCCCCGTCATGGCCATGCACGGGCGCGACAAGGGGTTCGATATTCCCACCCGCACGGATTATGTAACCGCCTTGCGCCCGCTGCTGGATGCGGTCGGCCTGCGCGCGGACCTGACGCTTATCCTGTTCACACTGGACGAGACAGCCTATTCGCGCGAACTGGCCCCGCTGGCCGGTGTTTACCCCTGCCTGAAGCTGGGTCCGGCATGGTGGTTCCATGACAGCGCCGAAGGCATGCGCCGTTTCCGCGAAATGACCACGGAAACCGCCGGATTTTATAACACTGTGGGCTTCAATGACGACACGCGGGCGTTCTGCTCGATCCCCGCCAGACATGATGTCGCGCGGCGGGTGGATTGTGCCTATCTGGCGACATTGGTGGAAACCGGCCGCCTGTCTGCGGGTGATGCCCCCGAACTGGCGCATGATCTGGCCTACGGGCTGGCCAAGCGCGCCTATAAGCTCTGACCCGCAGCGGGCCGCGACGCCGATTTGACCGCCGCCACCCCCGTGGCGGACACGACCACAGATGGAGGCTGTAATGCCCGAAAGACTTTATCACCCCCCCGCAGATACGCCCGCCGGAATCGTGCATCTGGGCCTTGGGGCTTTCTTCCGCGCCCATGTCGCTAGCTATATCGCCGATGCGATGGCGCAGCATGGCGGGGAGTGGGGCGTGATCGGCGTGTCGCTGCAATCGGCAGGGGTGCGCGACAGGTTGCGCCCGCAGGGCTGGGCCTATACGGCTGTTGAACTGACGCCGGACGGTGAAAAACCACGGGTTATGACCCTGCTGCGCGATGTGCTGGTCGCCCCCGAAGACCCCGCCGCCGTGCTGGAGGCGATGGCCGCGCCCACCACCCGCATTGTCAGCCTGACGGTTACCGAAAAGGGCTATTGCCACGAACCCGCCACCGGACGGCTGGATACTGCGCATCGCGATATTGCCCATGATCTGGAACATGACCTGCCGAAATCCGCGCCGGGCTATCTGGTGCGTGCCTTGCAACTGCGTCATGCGCGCGGCCTGCCGCCCTTTACGGTCATGTGCTGTGACAACCTGCCCGAAAACGGCGATGTGGTGCGTGGTGTCGTGCTGGAACTGGCCCGCCTGATTGACCCTGCACTTGCGGAATGGATTGACGCGCATGGCGCATTCCCGTCCACGATGGTGGACCGGATCGTTCCCGCGACCACACCCGATGATCTGGGTCGCGTGGCCGCCCTGACCGGTCTGCGCGACGAAGCGCCCGTTATGCACGAACCGTTCCGCCAATGGGTGATCGAGGACCGTTTTTGCGCTGGGCGGCCCCAATGGGAAGTGGCGGGCGCGCAGATGGTCGCCGATGTGACCCCGTTCGAGCATATGAAGCTGCGCATGCTGAATGGCACGCACAGCTCGCTGGCCTATCTGGGTTATCTGGCCGGACACCAGACCATTGCCGATGTCATGTCCGACCCTGTTTTTGTGGCCTATGCGCGCAATTTGTGGCAGTCCGAGATTATTCCCACCCTGACCCCGCCCGAAGCCACCGATCTGGCCGCCTATGCCGATGCGCTGGCCGAACGCTATGCCAACCCCGCCATCCGGCACCGGACGTGGCAAATCGCCATGGATGGCAGCCAGAAACTGCCACAGCGTATTCTGGCGACACTGGCCGATAACCGTGCCGCAGGGCGCGACAGCGCTGGGCTGGTTCTGGCGCTGGCGGCATGGATGCGCTACACATCCGGCTTCGACGAGGCGGGCGCCGAGATTGATGTCAAAGACCCCCTTGCGCCACGTCTGGCAGCCCTTTGGCGTGACGAGCCGCGCGATACGGTCGCAGGATATCTGAATATGTCCGAGGTCTTTCCCGAAGCCCTGCGCCATGACGAAGGGTTTGCCGCGCAGTTGTCACAGGCCCTGTCCGGCCTGCTTGAAAAGGGCGCGCGTGACATGGTGGCCAGTCTCTAGAATATGCCACGCAACCGCCTGCAGCGCGTACCGATCAGTCGATGCGCTGAACGTATAAAGGGGGCCGTTTTGGCCCCCTTTTGCATGTCGGTTCTGGTCTGGCGCTGTTACTGCAGGTCATCGGGCCGCAGGTCTGCGGGGATGTTCTGGTAGCACACGGGGCGCAGGAAGCGGCGGATGGACAGGGTGCCCACCGATGTTGCGCCGAAATTGGTGGAGGCGGGGTAGGGGCCGCCATGGACCATGGTGTCGGCCACCTCGACCCCTGTGGGGAAGCCGTTGGCCAGAATGCGCCCCGCCTTGCGTTCCAGAACCGGCATCAGGCGCTGGCCCAGTGCGGTGTCGCCCCCATCCAGATGCAGCGTGCAGGTCAGCTGCCCTTGCAGCGCGCGCGCCAGCTCCAGCATCTGGTCCGCATCGCGGGCACGGATGATCAGGCCCAGCGGGCCGAACACTTCCTCGCCCAGCGCATGATTGTCCAGCCAC
>NZ_JBHYFM010000012.1:0-73424 GCF_051859525.1 Roseinatronobacter sp.
CTGCCCGAAGGCACCGAGATGGTGATGCCCGGCGACAACCTGAAATTCACGGTTGAGCTGATCGCACCGATCGCCATGGAAGAGAAACTGCGCTTCGCCATCCGCGAAGGCGGCCGCACCGTCGGCGCCGGCGTCGTTGCAAAAATCATCGAGTAATCGAAACGCAGGCAGGGTGCACGGGTGACCGTGCCCCTCCCAGCCGAGGACAAGACAATGCAAGGTCAGAATATTCGCATCCGGCTTAAGGCATTCGATTACCGTGTTCTGGACGCCAGCACACAGGAAATCGTCAACACTGCCAAGCGCACGGGCGCACAGGTTCGCGGGCCCATCCCGCTGCCGAACAAGATTGAGAAGTTCACGGTTCTTCGTGGTCCGCATATCGACAAGAAATCGCGCGACCAGTGGGAGATCCGCACACATAAACGTTTGCTCGACATCGTCGATCCGACCCCGCAAACCGTGGACGCGCTGATGAAGCTCGACCTCGCTGCTGGTGTCGATGTCGAGATCAAAGTGTAAGGAGCCAGGACAATGCGCTCTGGAGTTATCGCGAAGAAGCTGGGTATGACCCGGTTGTTTCTGGAGGACGGGCGGCAAGTTCCGGTGACCGTTCTCCAGCTAGACGGTTTGCAAGTGGTGTCACAACGCACCGCTGACAAGGATGGCTATACTGCTGTTCAGCTTGGTGCTGGCGCAGCGAAAGCCAAGCGTGTTTCCGCGCCCATGCGCGGTCATTACGCGAAAGCCAATGTTGCGCCAAAGCGCAAACTGGCCGAGTTCCGTGTCAGTCCCGAGAACTTGATCGAGATCGGTGAGGAGATCACCGCGGATCATTATTTCGAGGGTCAGTTTGTTGACATCGCAGGCACATCGATTGGTAAGGGCTTTGCCGGTGCGATGAAGCGCCACAACTTTGGCGGTCTGCGGGCCAGCCACGGTGTGTCGATCAGTCACCGTTCGCACGGGTCTACCGGTCAGTGTCAGGACCCTGGCAAGGTGTTCAAAGGCAAGAAAATGGCCGGTCACATGGGGGCGGCGCGGATCACCACGCAGAACCTTCAGGTCGTCAAGACCGACAGTGACCGCGGCCTGATCATGGTCAAGGGCGCTGTTCCCGGGTCAAAAGGCGGTTGGGTTACGATCAAGGATGCGGTCAAGAAACCGTTCCCCGAGAACGCAATTCTGCCCGCGGCACTGAAATCAGCCGCTGATGCTGCCCGCAAGGCCGCAGAAGAAGCTGCCGCTGCTGCCGCAGCCGAGGAAGAAGCTGCACGCAAGGCCGCGTTGGAAGCTGAAGCCGCAGAGCAGGAAGCTGCTTTGGAACAGGCTGAAGCTTCTATTGATGCCGATAAGAAGGAAGGCGAGTGAGATGAAACTCGACGTTGTCAATCTGCAGGCAGGCACTGCCGGCGAGGTTGAGCTCAATGAGGCCATTTTTGGCCTGGAGCCACGCGCCGATATCCTGCACCGTGTGGTGCGCTGGCAGCGGGCGAAAGCCCAGGCTGGCACCCACAAGGTCAAAACCCGTTCGGAGACCAGCTACTCCACCAAGAAGATCTATCGCCAGAAGGGCACCGGCGGCGCACGCCACGGTGACCGTAATGCGCCGATCTTCCGTAAGGGTGGTGTGTACAAAGGCCCGACCCCGCGCAGCCATGCGTTCGATCTTCCCAAGAAGATTCGTGCACTTGGCCTGAAGCTGGCACTGTCCGCAAAAGCGGGCAGCGGCAAGCTGGTGGTTCTGGACACAACAGAAATGGCCGAAGCCAAGACCGCGATTCTGGCAAAAGCAATCAAGGATATGGGCTGGAAGAAAGCCCTTGTGATTGATGGCGCAGAGGTGAATGAGAATTTCGCCCGTGCCGCGCGCAACCTTGATGGTGTGGATGTGCTGCCGTCGATGGGCGCGAATGTCTATGACATTCTTCGCCGTGACACGCTGGTCATCACCCGTGCGGGCCTCGAAGCACTGGAGGCTCGACTGGCATGAGCGTGAAAGCAACCCAATACGACGTGATCCGCAAGCCGGTTATCACTGAAAAAGCGACCATGGCATCGGAAGCCAATGCCGTGGTGTTTGAAGTGGCCATTGACGCCAGCAAGCCCCAGATCAAGGACGCTGTCGAAGCGATCTTTGGTGTGAAGGTCAAGGCGGTCAACACCACGATCACCAAAGGCAAGACCAAGCGCTTCCGCGGGATCGCTGGTCGTCGCAAGGACGTAAAGAAGGCATATGTTACCCTCGAAGAGGGAAATGCTATCGACGTCTCGACCGGCCTTTGATAAGAGACTGAACGACTCAGCGGCCCCGACGCATTCGGGGCCGTTGGTTATTTGGCGCGAACCATGCGCCGGATTTACTGAAACCGGACCTTTTTGGTCCAGAGCTGACGGAAGACAGAAAGCATGGCACTCAAGTCGTATAAGCCGACGACGCCGGGCCAGCGTGGGCTGGTTCTGATCGACCGTTCGGAGCTTTGGAAAGGTCGCCCCGTTAAATCCCTTACGCAGGGTTTGACGAAGTCGGGCGGTCGGAACAACACCGGACGGATCACTGCACGCCGCATTGGCGGTGGCGCAAAGCGTCTTTATCGTATCGTGGATTTCAAGCGCAACAAGCTTGATGTTCCGGCTGTTGTGGAACGGATCGAGTATGACCCGAACCGTACCGCCTTCATCGCATTGGTCAAATATGACGATGGCGAGCAGGCCTATATCCTGGCGCCGCAGCGTCTGGCAGTTGGTGACAAGGTTATCGCTTCCGCGAAGGCCGACATCAAGCCCGGCAACGCGATGCTGTTTTCAGGCATGCCCATCGGCACAATCGTTCACAACATCGAAATGAAGCCCGGCAAGGGCGGTCAGATCGCGCGTGCTGCTGGCACCTATGCCCAGTTTGTGGGCCGCGATGGTGGCTACGCACAGATCCGTCTGTCATCGGGCGAATTGCGTCTGGTGCGTCAGGAGTGCTTTGCAACTGTTGGCGCCGTGTCGAACCCCGACAATTCCAACCAGAATTTCGGCAAGGCCGGCCGCACACGCCATCAGGGTAAACGCCCTTCGGTGCGTGGTGTTGCAATGAACCCGATCGATCACCCTCATGGTGGTGGTGAGGGCCGTACCTCGGGTGGCCGTACGCCGGTGACGCCTTGGGGCAAGGACACCAAGGGTCGCAAGACGCGCTCCAACAAGCAGACCGACCAGTATATTCTGCGGTCACGTCACGCGAAGAAGAAGGGTCGCTAATCCATGGCACGTTCAGTTTGGAAGGGCCCTTTCGTTGACGCTTATGTCTTGAAAAAGGCCGAGAAGTCACGCGAGTCGGGTCGTAACGAAGTTATCAAGATCTGGTCCCGCCGTTCCACCATTCTGCCCCAGTTTGTGGGTCTGACATTTGGTGTGTACAACGGCAAGAAGCACATTCCCGTGAATGTGACCGAGGACATGATCGGCCAGAAATTCGGTGAGTATTCACCGACCCGTACCTATTACGGGCATGCGGCCGACAAAAAAGCGAAACGGAAATAAGCCATGGGTAAAGAGAAAAATCCGCGCCGCGTGGCCGAAAACGAGGCCATGGCCAAGTCGCGCATGCTGCGCACATCGCCGCAGAAGCTGAACCTTGTTGCCGCAATGATCCGCGGCAAGAAAGTCGACAAGGCGCTTAGCGATCTGACCTTCTCCAAGAAGCGTATTGCTGGCGACGTCAAGAAATGTCTGCAATCGGCGATTGCCAATGCTGAAAACAACCATGGTCTGGATGTTGACGGTCTGGTTGTTGCAGAAGCCTGGGTCGGCAAGAACCTTGTGATGAAACGCGGTCGTCCGCGTGCACGGGGCCGCTTTGGCAAGATCATGAAGCCGTTTTCAGAGCTGACCATCACGGTTCGCCAGGTCGAGGAGCAAGCATAATGGGTCAGAAGGTTAATCCGATCGGTATGCGCCTTCAGGTGAACCGCACCTGGGACAGCCGTTGGTTCGCTGAAAGCAAGGATTACGGCGATCTGCTGCTTGAGGATCTCAAGATCCGCGACTTCATCAAGGATGAGTGTAAAGCAGCCGGCGTAAGCCGTGTGATCATCGAGCGTCCGCACAAGAAGTGCCGAGTCACGATCCACACAGCGCGTCCCGGCGTCATTATCGGCAAAAAAGGCGCCGATATTGAAACGCTGCGCAAGAAGCTGGCCAATCTGACATCGTCAGACCTGCACCTGAACATTGTCGAGATCCGCAAGCCGGAACTGGACGCTCAGTTGGTTGCAGAAAGCATTTGCCAGCAGCTGGAGCGTCGCGTCAGTTTCCGCCGTGCCATGAAACGGTCCGTGCAGAACGCCATGCGCATGGGTGCGCTTGGTATCCGCGTGAATCTGGCCGGTCGTCTGGGCGGTGCAGAAATTGCGCGGACGGAATGGTATCGTGAAGGGCGGGTTCCGCTGCACACGCTGCGTGCGGATATCGACCACGCGCATTCCGAAGCGCATACCGCGTATGGCATCATCGGTGTGAAGGTCTGGATCTTCAAGGGCGAGATCATGGAGCATGATCCGCAGGCCCGTGACCGCCGGCATCAGGAACTTCAGGACAGCGGCGGCGCACAGCGCCCGCGTCGCTGATCCGACTGAAGGAGAGACACCATGTTGCAACCAAAACGGACCAAGTTCCGCAAACAGCACAAGGGCCGTATCAAGGGTGACGCGAAGGGCGGGTTTGACCTGAACTTTGGCACCTATGGTCTGAAAGCTGTCGAGCCGGAGCGCATTACCGCGCGCCAGATCGAAGCTGCGCGTCGTGCCATGACACGCCACATGAAACGTCAGGGTCGCGTCTGGATCCGGATTTTCCCGGATGTGCCAGTCACCTCCAAGCCCACCGAAGTGCGGATGGGTAAGGGTAAAGGCTCCGTCGATTTCTGGGCAGCCAAGGTCAAACCTGGCCGCGTCATGTTCGAGATCGATGGCGTGAATGACGCCATCGCCCGCGAGGCGCTTCGCCTTGCTGCGATGAAACTGCCAATCAAGACACGCGTTGTCGTGCGCGAAGACTGGTAATTCGGGCCGCACCTTCGGGTGCAGCGCGTAACAATCTTGAAGATGCCCCGGCCCGAATGTGGTCGGGGCGTTTTCTTTCCGGCAAAACCCTTGCCAAAGCCCGCCAAGACGCCTATACGGCACGCTCATCCACCTCCGCCGGGAATCAGGGTGACCCTGTAAAAGGGGGCTCTCCGGTGATTGTTGACTGAAGGAAATGGCCATGAAAGCCGAAGAATTACGTTCCAAGACGCCGGACCAGCTGCGCGACGAATTGGTATCGTTGAAGAAGGAAGCGTTTAACCTGCGCTTCCAGAAGGCGACGAACCAGTTGGACAACACAGCCCGCGTCCGCAAGATCCGTCGTGACGCCGCGCGCGTTTCGACCATCCTCAACGAAAAAGCCCGCGAAGCGGCGGCGAATTAAGGAGCTGGCACATGCCCAAACGCATACTGCAAGGCAAAGTGACGAGCGACAAGAACGACCAGACCGTTACAGTTCTGGTTGAGCGCCGCTTCACGCATCCCGTTATGAAGAAAACGGTTCGTAGCACGAAGAAATATCGCGCGCATGATCCGCTTAACCAGTTCAAGATCGGTGACACTGTTCGCATCAGCGAATGCGCGCCTGTCTCGAAAACCAAGCGCTGGGAGGTTGTGACTGAAGCTTCGGCTTAAATCACACCTCTCCAGACTTATCGAAACCCTGGGTTGAATACCCAAAGGTCGGGAGTAACCAAATGATCCAGATGCAGACCAATCTGGATGTCGCTGACAACTCCGGCGCACGCCGGGTGCAGTGCATCAAGGTTCTGGGTGGTTCCAAGCGACGCTATGCGTCGGTGGGCGACATCATTGTGGTGTCGGTCAAGGAAGCCATCCCGCGGGGCCGCGTTAAGAAAGGCGATGTGCGTAAAGCTGTCGTCGTGCGCACCGCAAAGGAAGTCCGTCGTGAAGACGGCACCGCAATCCGCTTTGACCGCAACGCTGCGGTTATTTTGAACAACGCCAACGAACCAGTCGGCACCCGTATCTTCGGGCCGGTGGTGCGTGAGTTGCGCGCGAAGAACTTCATGAAGATCATCTCGCTCGCGCCGGAGGTATTGTGATGGCTGCCAAACTGAAAAAGGGTGACAAAGTCATCATCCTTACCGGCAAGGACAAGGGCAAGACCGGCGAAATCAGCCGCATCATGCCCAAGGAAGAAAAAGCCGTGATTGATGGCCTGAACATCTCGATCCGGCACACCAAGCAAAGCCAGGAAAGCCAGGGCGGTCGTTTGCCACAAGCAATGCCGATTCACCTGTCCAACCTTGCACTTGTCGATGGCAAAGGTAAGCCAACGCGTGTTGGCTTCCGCATCGAGGACGACAAGAAAGTCCGCTTTGCCAAAACAACCGGGGAGGCGATCTGATGCTTGATCAAGCCAATTACACCCCCCGCCTGAAAACGGTCTATAAGGATCAGGTTCGCGCGGTTCTGAAAGAAGAGTTCGGCTACAAGAACGACATGCAGATTCCCAAGCTCGACAAGATCGTGCTGAACATGGGTATCGGCGAGGCCGTTAAGGACAGCAAGAAGATCAAATCCGCTCAGGCCGATCTGACTGCGATTGCTGGCCAGAAAGCCGTTATCACCAAGGCGCGCAATTCGATCGCGGGTTTCCGCGTTCGTGAAGAAATGCCGCTGGGCGTGAAGGTCACCCTGCGTGGTGAGCGCATGTATGAATTCCTTGACCGCCTTATCACCATCGCCCTGCCGCGCGTGCGCGACTTCCGCGGTGTGAAAGGCACGTCATTTGACGGCCGTGGCAACTATGCCATGGGCATCAAGGAACATATCGTTTTCCCCGAAATCAACTTCGATCAGATTGACGAAGTTTGGGGTATGGACGTTATCATCTGCACCACCGCGAAAACCGACGCTGAAGCAAAGGCATTGTTGAAAGCATTCAACATGCCCTTCAATAGCTGACGCGAAAGGGAGAGAACCAATGGCTAAAAAAGCAATGGTCGAGCGCGAGAAAAAGCGTCAGCGTCTGGTGGCAAAATATGCAACCAAGCGCGCAGAGCTGAAAGCAATCGCCGCCGACGCCGAACGCCCGATGGAAGAGCGTTTCAAGGCAAACCTGAAACTGGCACAACTGCCGCGCAACTCCTCGGAGACGCGCCTGCATAACCGCTGCCAGCTGACAGGTCGTCCGAAGGCCTACTATCGTAAATTGAAACTGTCGCGGATCGCGCTGCGTGATCTGGCCTCCAAGGGTCAGATTCCGGGCATGGTCAAGTCGAGCTGGTAAGGAGATCGCAAGATGTCGATGAACGATCCTCTCGGCGATATGCTGACACGCATCCGCAATGCGCAGATGCGCGGCAAGTCAACTGTCCGCACCCCGGCCTCCAAGCTGCGTGCTTGGGTTCTGGATGTGCTGAAAGATGAAGGCTACATCCGTGGCTATGAGAATGTGACCGCAGACTCCGGGCATGCAGAACTGGAAATCTCGCTGAAATATGCAGATGGCCAGCCTGTTATCCGCGAGTTGAAGCGCATTTCCACGCCCGGCCGTCGCGTTTATTCCGGTGTGCAGAACATCCCTCAGGTCCGTAACGGGCTGGGTATTTCTGTGGTTTCGACGCCCAAAGGTGTCATGTCCGATGCAGCAGCACGGGCCGCCAATGTTGGTGGCGAAGTGCTCTGCCGCGTGTTCTAAGGAGGGCTGAAATGTCTCGTATTGGCAAAAAGCCTGTTGAACTGCCTTCGGGTGTGTCCGCGCAGGTGTCCGGCCAGACTATCGAAGTCAAAGGGCCGAAGGGCACCCGCAGCTTCACCGCTGGTGACGATGTGGATATCATTCTGGATGGCAATGTTGTCACGATCAAACCGCGCGGCCTGTCCAAGCGTGCACGCCAGCAATGGGGTATGACCCGTTCGATGGTTGCAAACCTGGCCGAAGGCGTGACCGGTGGTTTCAAGAAGGAACTGGAACTGGTCGGCGTTGGTTACCGTGCAGCAATGCAGGGCAAGGACCTGAAACTTTCGCTGGGTTACAGCCACGAAGTCATCTTCGAGGTGCCTGCCGGGGTGACAGTGTCCACACCGAAGCAAACCGAAGTCGTGGTTGAAGGTATTGACCAGCAACTGGTCGGTGAAACCGCAGCAAATATCCGCAAGTGGCGTCGTCCCGAACCCTATAAGGGTAAAGGTATCCGCTATAAGGATGAGTATATCTTCCGTAAGGAAGGCAAGAAGAAGTAAGGGCGCGAAAGATGGCGAACACTAAGCTAAAGCTGTTCCAAAAACGCCGCTTGCGCGTTCGGAACAAACTGAAGAAACTGGCCAACGGGCGTCCGCGCCTGACAGTGCACCGTTCAAACAAGAACATCAGCGTTCAGCTGATCGATGATGTGAATGGTGTGACATTGGCTTCGGCCTCGACATTGGAAAAGGATTTCGGTGTCGTGGGTGTCAACAACAAGGACGCTGCTGCCAAGGTTGGTGTTGCGATTGCCGAGCGTGCGAAAGCCGCCGGTATTGAGGAATGCTATTTCGACCGCGGTGGTTTCATCTTTCACGGTAAGGTGAAGGCTTTGGCCGACGCTGCGCGTGAAGGCGGCCTGAAGTTCTGAGGAGACGATTATGGCAGAAAGAGATAACCGCCGGGACCGTCGCGAACGCGAAGAAACCCCGGAATTCGCCGATCGTCTGGTTGCGATCAACCGTGTCTCGAAAACCGTGAAGGGTGGTAAGCGTTTTGGCTTCGCTGCGCTTGTGGTTGTCGGTGACCAACGTGGCCGCGTGGGCTTCGGCAAAGGCAAAGCCAAAGAGGTGCCCGAAGCAATTCGCAAGGCCACCGAACAGGCAAAACGCCAGATGATCCGCGTGCCGTTGCGCGATGGTCGCACCCTGCATCATGACATCGAAGGGCGTCATGGCGCCGGCAAGGTGATCATGCGTCAGGCCGTTCCGGGGACCGGTATCATTGCCGGTGGTCCTATGCGCGCCGTGTTCGAGATGCTGGGCCTTCAGGATGTTGTGGCCAAGTCGCAAGGCAGCCAGAACCCCTATAACATGGTTCGGGCCACATTTGACGCGCTGCGTAATTCCGCAAGCCCGCGTCAGGTGGCACAGCGTCGCGGCAAGAAAGTGGCCGAGATCCTGCGCAAGCCCGAAGCTGAAACCGCAGACGCGTAAGGGGAGCATTGGACATGTCGAAAACGATTGTGGTCAAACAGATCGGGTCCCCGATCCGTCGCCCCGCCGTTCAGCGCGCAACCCTGAAAGGGTTGGGCCTGAACAAGATGCACCGCGTGCGCGAACTTGAAGACACCCCGTCCGTGCGTGGTATGGTCGCCAAGATTCCGCATCTGGTTGAAATCATCGAAGAGCGCGGCTGAAGGCTGTCACGCCTATACGCTGAATAAAAGCCGCCCCGCAGTCATTTGCGGGGCGGCTTTGTTTTGGGCGGCGTCGAATTCCTTGGTTCAATCGCGCGCAGGTGGCCACGGGCGTTCACCGTCTGCCGCAATCCACGCCTGAACCCATGCAGGCAGGGCGGGGCTATCCGTTTCAGGGCTTAGTTCCCGCACGACTTGGGCAGGCGGAATGATGCCCTTGGAACTGGTAAAGGCCGACCGGATCAGAATGTGGTTCGCGCAGATGTCCCCTTTCCACATGCTTTGTTCGACATAGATAAACCGGTCATCCCAGCCGACACAGCGACTGCGCAGTTCAAAGCGTTCAAAGGCGCGAATACGCTGGCGATACCTTGTGCTGTTGCCCGCAACGGTTATGCCCCATCTGTTGCGGCGCAAAATGCGTGTCAGCCCCGTGCGCATGGCCATCGGGATACGCCCCAAATCATATAATGTCAGGGTGCGCCCGTTGTTCAACTCGATCCACGGGTCCAGATCCCACGGCCAGCAGCGATGATAGGACACATGTGTTTCCAACAAGCCCAGCTTGGGGGCGTTGCGATATTTGACAGTCTCTTTGGCGAAGCGCACGAAGGGATACATGTCTGGTGCTCCTTTTGGGGTCAGACCTGACGCGCGACGGGGGCGGGGTCAAGCTGCGCCGTTGCGTCAAAGGGTGTCTATCTGTGTGATAATCGCCTCTCCGAAGCGGGACATGCGCGCCTCGTCCATCCCTTTTATCCGTGAAAGTGTGGCAAGCGTTCGGGGTTTGGCCTCGGCAATCGCGCGTAATGTCGATGGGGACAGCGTCAGCAATTTCCGGGTGCCATCCTCGCCGCGCTCCAGTGATCGTGCCAGTTCGTGCAACGCGTCATAGGTGGCGCCAGCTTCGCGTCCCGCCAGTTTGCGCCGTGTCGGGTGCTGGGGGGCTGGCGCGTTTCCGGTGATTACTGCCAGAAATGCAGCGCCGTAGCGTTCCAGCTTGGTGGCGCCGACGCCTGTGATCTGTGCCATTGCATCCATGGTGTCCGGCCGTTTTTCCGCCATTTCGATCAGGGTTCGGTCGGTGAAAATGACATAGGCAGGCACGCGCGCGGCCTCGGCCAGACTGCGGCGCTTGGCCTTCAATGCGGACAGCAGGGGCGCGTCTTCTTCCGATACCAGCATGCGCAGGGCAGGGCCATCGCGCGCGGTGCTGATACTGTCCTCGCGCAGATGAATTTCCGACTCTCCGCGCAGAATGGGGCGCGCGGCGTCAGTCATGCGCAAGGCGCCGTGGCGTTCGGGGTCGGGGCGCACAAGGTCACGTCCCATCATCTGGCGAAAGACGGCCTGCCATTTTGCACGGCTGAAATCCTTGCCAATGGCAAATGTCGGCAACTGGTCATGCCCGCGATCACGCACTTTGGGCGTGGCTGTGCCGGTCAGGATATCGACCAGATGCCCGACGCCAAAACTTTCGCCGGTGCGCAGAATTGCAGACAACGCCTTGCGGACAGGCGTTGTGGCATCAAACAGCTTCGCGGGGGTGGTGCACAGGTCGCAATTTCCGCAAGGCGGGGACGCTTCGCCAAAATAGGACAGCAACATCTGGCGTCGGCACTGTGCTGCCTCGGCCAGTCCCAGCAGCGCATTCAGGCGGGCATGATCTGCGGCCTTGCGTTCCAGCGGCGCAGGGCTTTCGTCAATCTGGGCACGCCGTAGCCGGATGTCGTCCTGCCCGAAGAGTGTCAGTGTATCGGCGGGCGCGCCATCGCGTCCCGCGCGGCCAATTTCCTGATAATAGGATTCAATGGATTTAGGCAGATCCGCATGCGCCACCCAGCGTATGTCCGGTTTGTCCACGCCCATCCCGAACGCGATGGTGGCAACAACAACCAGATCATCGTCGCGTTGGAACAATTCCTCGACCATGCGGCGTGTATGCGCATCCATCCCGCCATGATAGGCGCGCGCATTATGCCCCGCATCAATCAGGGCCTGCGCAATGGATTCAGTGCGCGCCCGGGTCGCACAATAGACGATGCCCGACTGCCCCTTGCGTGCCTGCGCATAGGTCAGGATCTGGTCGCGCGGCCGGTTCTTGACGGTAAAGCGCAGGTGAATATTGGGGCGGTCAAATCCGCGCAGAAATATGCGTGGTGGGGTTGCACCAAACAGGCGCTTGATAATTTCGGTGCGGGTTTCCGCATCGGCGGTGGCTGTGAATGCGGCCAGCGGCACATCAAGCGCGCGACGCAATTCGCCAATGCGCAGGTAATCGGGCCGGAAATCGTGGCCCCACTGGCTGACGCAATGGGCCTCGTCCACGGCAATCAGGCTACACCCCGCACGGCGCAGCATGTCGATGGTGCCGCCAGATGCCAGACGTTCGGGCGCGACATACAGCAGTTTCAGCGCACCATTCGACAGCGCGGCATAAACAGCGTCCGTTTCGGCATCTGTGTTGCCAGAGGTTAGTGCCCCTGCGGCAACACCGACTTCTTGCAGGCCGCGCACCTGATCGCGCATAAGTGCAATCAAAGGCGAGATCACCAGCGTCAACCCGTCGCGGCACAAGGCAGGCAGTTGATAGCATAGCGATTTGCCGCCGCCAGTTGGCATGATGGCCAGCGTATCCTGACCATGACGCACGGCGTCAACAATTTCTGCCTGACCGGGGCGAAACTCCGGAAATCCGAAAATGCGCGCCAGCAGGGTTTCTGGGGTGTCGCTTATCGGGGCCTGCATATCCGTCAGACAAACATGCCCGCGTTGTTGATCAGGATAATGCGCAGCGCGTAGATGATCAGCAATGCCACAAGCGGCGCCAGATCAATGCCCCCCATATCGGGCAAGAACTGGCGAATGCGCATATAGGCGGGTTCCAGCAAGCGGTTCAACCCGTCCCAGATAGAGCCGACGATAGGGGAATTCAGGCTAAGAACCTGAAAATTGATCAGCCAACTCAGGATGATATGCGCAAGGATCATGAATTGCGCTACGTTCAGAACAAGCAGGATAATCTGGATCAGGGACAGCATTGTTCGCCTCTAGCTATGGGTTGGGGCGAAACTAGGGGTTGGGGCCGCGAAGGGCAACCAATAAGACAATGCTGTCTGGACAAATTCGCACCAGCGGCTAGGTAAGGGGGCGCTGTCTGCTGATAGGGGTTTTCATGCTTGTCGTCTTGTCACCTGCCAAGAAACTGGATTGGTCCGCCACGGGCGAAGGGCGCGCGCTTGGCATGCCCGATTTTCAGGAAAATGCTGTCGAGCTGGCACAGCTGGCCTGTGGTGTGGGGGCAGATGGTTTGAAAAAGCTGATGCATATCAGTGACAAGCTGGCCGCGCTGAACCTTGACCGTTTCAAGGTGTTTTCCGCTGCACCTGAACCGGAAACCACGCGCGCGGCAATCTATGGCTTTGCCGGTGATACATATACCGGACTGGATGCGCGGTCGCTGGACCGTGACGCGCTGGACTGGGCGCAGGGACATCTGCGCATTCTGTCGGGGTTGTATGGGCTGTTGCGCCCTTTCGACGCATTGCAACCCTACAGGCTGGAAATGGGCAGCCGCCTTGCCGGGGATCATGGCAAGAACCTGTATGACTACTGGGGGGACAGGATTTCGCGTGCCTTGAATGATGCGGCCAGTGCCGCCGGTGTGAGTGTGCTGGTCAATTGCGCATCACAGGAATATTTTGGCGCGGTCGACCCTGTTGCCCTGAACCTTCGGGTGGTGACGCCAGTCTTTATGGAATCGCGCGATGGGGCGCCGCCGAAGGTTGTCAGCTTTTATGCAAAGAAGGCACGCGGCGCGATGGCGCGCTATATCGTTGAAAACCGGCTTGTTGACCCGCAATCCTTGCTGGATTTCAATACAGCCGGTTACAAATTCGACCCAGAGATGTCGGACACGGACAGGCCGGTATTCGTGCGTGATATCTGACGGGGTTTTCCCGCACGACCATAGCGCGATATGAGGTCCAGAAGCTGGGCCTTGCGCAGCGGTTTGGTCAGCGTGTCATTCATGCCTGATGCCAGCATCTTTTCGGTTTCTTCCTGCAGGGCATGGGCGGTGAGTGCGACGATGGGAACGCTTGCGCCGTCCTCAAGTGCGCGAATATGGCGTGTGGCTTCGCGCCCGTCCATTTCGGGCATGGATATATCCATGAAAATGATATCGGGGCGGGTGTCGGTGAATTTTTCGATGGCTTCGCGCCCGTTCGTCGCAAAATGCAATTCCAGATCAAGCCCTTGAACCATTTTTGCGAAAACAAGGCGGTTTGTTGCATTGTCTTCGGCGTATAGCACCGTCATCGGTTCGTGCTGGTCTTGTGCGGTCGCAGGCGGGGACATTGGGTCAGAAACAGGGGCAGCGCCAGCCTGTTTCGGGGCCAGCGCCTCCGAGATCGAGATCGCGACATCGCGCCAAAGCAATGGTTTGGGCAGGGCATGGCGTGCATTTCCTGCAAGGACGGCGTTCGAATGATCCGCAAGGGCCGAGCACATCATAATCACCGGACATCCGGGGGCACGCTGTTCCATCAGGCTGACAATTTGTGCTGCATCGTCTGATGTCAGGTCCTGATCGATCAAGACCAGATCGATCTTATGTTGCCCCAACATGCGCAAGGCATGTACGGCCTGCGTTGCTGTCACTGTCTTGACCCGTGCCGATTGGAAATGCCGTTCAAGGATGCCACGGCTGATCAGGTGATCGCTGACAAGCAGCACCCGCTTCAGTGCCGGTGGTAGCGGCGGGGGGAAGCTGTGGCCCGCATCGGCTGCGATTTCCATATTCAGCGAGCAGCCGAAGCAAGACCCTATTCCCGGCTCTGACTCCAGCCAAATGCTGCCACCCATCAGTTCGATGATACGCCGTGAAATTGCAAGCCCAAGGCCGGTTCCCTGAAAACGCCGGTTTGTGGCATCGTCGACTTGCTGGAACTCCGAGAAGATATGTTCACAATGTTCCGGCGCGATTCCAATGCCGGTATCTTCTACCGTGATGTGCACAAGCTGTGTGTCACCGGATTTGTGCACGCCCACCGCGCGCACCAGAACATAGCCTGTTTCCGTGAATTTGACCGCATTGCCGATCAGGTTCGTCAGAACCTGCCGTACCCGGCCGGGGTCCGCCTTGAACTGGCGCGGCAGGAAAATATCGTAATCCAGGATCAGTTCGATGGAATTCCCGCGCGCAGCCGGTGCCAGCAATGTCAGCACTTCGTGGATTGTTTTTTCAAGATCGAAAACTTCGGGATACAGGTCCATCTTGCCCGCATCCATCTTGGAGAAGTCCAGAATGTCATTGATAATGGTAACCAGCGCCTGCCCGCTATTGCGGATGGTTTCGGCATAGATGCGCTGTTCGCTGTCCAGTTTCGTTTCGGCCAGCAGGTCCGCCATACCAACCACGCCATTCATGGGCGTGCGTATTTCATGGCTCATATTCGCCAGAAATGCCGATTTGGCCTGCGCGGCGGCTTCTGCACGCGCCTGTGCGTCAATCAACTGGGCCTGATACCGCAGACTGCGCGTGATATTGCGCACCAGACTGACATAATCGCCATTGGGGACGCGCCGGTCCATCAGCCGGACGCTGATGCCATTGGTGAAATGCATTTCCAGTGGTGTGATTTGCGGGTTTTCCCAGCGCGACAGCATCGACGCCACCCATTCCCCGGCTTCCTTGCCCTGCAGATCGACCAGATCTTCATAGGCGCAGATCTCAAGAATGCGGTTATATCCGATACCCTTGGTAACCTCGGCGAAACCGGCGAATATGCTTAGATAGGCCTGATTTGCCAGAACCAGCGTTTGGTTACTGTCGAAAACCGCGAAACCGTCAGTGATGGTTTCAATGGCCTGCCGCAACCGGATATCTGCAAGATCGGCAGCGGAATGGGCATGCTGCAATTCCTGTGCTGTTTGGGTATTCATGCCTTCCAGTTGCTGCGCAATGCTGCGGATATCCTGCAATTCTGCACGCTGTTCAATGATCTGGTCTGACAGGGTGAACGCATGTTCCTTCAGCCGCGCATTGGCTGCGGTCAGTTCCAGCCTTGCATGGTCCAGCAAACGCTCTGCGCGCAAGCGCGCGCGGCGTTCAAGCATAATCTGATCTGCAACGCGGCTAGGCATGTTGTGTTTACGAACCAGCGTAGAAAACATTCAGAAACACTATCCCGTTCATCCGTGAAGATGCGCTTAACGCCATGTGGTTTGCACAAGCTGGCATCTGGTGGTGTGATCTGGACAAAACTGGCACAATGCACGAAACAGCATCTGTTTTTGTTGAAAGTGCCCAGATGATCGATCCGCTTGTCGCCCTGCGCCATGACCTGCACCGCCACCCTGACCTGTCAGGCCAGGAGGGTGCGACAGCGCGCCGGGTAAGGGCCTATATTGAGCAGACGAACCCTGCTCAGGTGATAGACGGGCTGGGGGGGCATGGTGTCGCTGTGGTATATCACGGGGCACATCACGGGCCGACTGTTCTGTTTCGTGCGGAACTGGATGCGCTGCCCATACAGGAACGCAGCGTTGCCGCCCACCGGTCTGTCAGGGATGGTGTTGCGCATCTGTGTGGACATGACGGGCATATGGCGATTCTGGCCGGTCTTGGTGAAAGCCTGCGCAATCATCCGCCCGTTTCAGGGCGTGTCATTTTGCTGTTCCAACCCGCCGAGGAGACCGGCGAAGGCGCGCGCGCTGTTCTGGCCGACCCGCGTTTTGATGCACTGCGCCCCGATTGGGCATTTGCGCTGCATAACATGCCGGGGGTGGCGCCGGGGCATGTGGCTGTTGGGGCAGGCCCTGCGGCCTGCGCGTCGGTTGGACTGCGGGTCTGCCTGCAAGGGCGCGAAGCCCATGCCGCCCAGCCCGAAACCGGCCAGTCGCCAGCGCCGGTGATGCAGGACTTGCTGGAATGGGTGCAGGCGTTTCAGGGCGCGCACGGGCGCAAGGATGGCTGCCTTGCCACACTCTGCCATCTGAACATGGGCCAGCCTGCTTTCGGGATATCCCCTGCGCAGGCCGAAATCTGGATCACGTTGCGCGCGATTACCGATTGCGCGCTGGGGCAGTTGGAAGGGCAGTTGCGCGATCTGGTCGCGCAGCGTGCCAGCCTGTGCGGGCTGGAGGTGCAGATCAGCCGCCACGACCATTTCAACGCCAGCATCAACGACCCCGACGCGGCCGCCATTGTTGCGCGCGCCGCTGCGGGACTGGGCATGCCTGCGGGGGATTTTGCCCTGCCCATGCGTGCATCCGAAGATTTTGGCGCGTTCAGCGCTGTAACCCGCACGGGGCTGTTTTTTCTGGGGGCGGGGGAAACTGTGCCAAGCCTGCACAACCCCGATTATGATTTTCCTGATACGCTGATTGCGCCTGCTGTGCGTTTGTTCCGCGCCATTCTGGACGACTGCCTGCATGCGCAAGGCGGGTGACACGTCCGGGGGCTGCTGCGCCATGATGTCCCGTCAGGCCACGCAGAACGTGATCCGATCACAGCTATCGCGGGGCTGCCGCGCGGCGCAGCCTGTCGTTGATGGCCAGCCCCAGCCCGTGTTCCGGCACGGGGGCCACGGCAATGGGGCGGCCTGTCGCGTCAGCCAGATGCAGGACTGCAAACAGCTTCGCTGCGGCTTCGGCCAGATCGCCCTTGGGCGACAATGTGAAATCTGCGCCCGTGCAGGCCGCGCCGAAGCCGATCCAGACTTCATGCGCTTCCGGCGCGCTTGCGTTCAGGCGGACAGATGCGCGGGGGGCGTAATGCGATGCAAGCTGTCCGGGGGCTGTGATGGCGGTCGTTTGCGTTGGTGCCGGACTATAGCCCAGCACGCCAGCCATCATCTCGGGACTGATACCACCTGCGCGCAGCACAACCGCGCGGCCGCTGGCATCGGTGCCGATGATGGTTGATTCCACGCCAACCGCGCAGGCCCCACCATCCAGCACAGCGGCAATGCGTCCCGACAGGCCCGCCATGACATGCGCAGGCGTTGTCGGGCTGATCCGTCCCGAGGGGTTGGCTGATGGTGCTGCAACCGGACCGCCGAATTCGGCCAGCAGCGCCTGTGCAGCGGGGTGCGCGGGCATGCGCAGCGCAACCGTGTCCAGTCCCGCAGTCACCGCAGGCGCCAGTCCATGCCCGTCCCGCAAGGGCGCAACCAGTGTCAGTGCGCCGGGCCAGAACGCTTGCGCCAGTTTGCGCGCGGTCGGGTCCAGCTGCGCCAGTTCCAGCGCCGCATCCATATCGGCAACATGAACAATCAGCGGGTTATGCGCGGGCCGCCCCTTGGCCGCGAAAATGGCAGCAACCGCTGCGGGGTTGCGTGCATCGCCTGCCAGCCCGTAGACTGTTTCCGTGGGCAGGGCGACAAGCCCGCCCCTGTGCAAAATTGTGCTGGCACGCGACAGGCCCTTGGGCGTTACGTTCAGTAATTCTGTTTGCGGGGCGTCTGCAGGCATTTTGTGACGTGGCGTCCTTGTTTGGGAATCCGCGTGCGCGGGCTAGAACCTGTTCATAGGGTGGGCGATGCATGTTGCCAAGTGTCGCCGCGCCCGCAACATCGTATCTGCACCTTGTCAGGAGGCCCCATGCCCTACCGCGCCCCGCTTCAGGATTTCGGCTTTTTGCTGGACCATATTGTCGCCTTCGATCAGGTGCGCCAGACCGACCGGTTCGCCGAGGCCACGCCAGACACGACAAACGCCATTCTGACCGAAGCGGCGCGCCTGTGCGAGGAGGTGTTGTACCCGTTGCAGCGCAATGGCGATCTGCACCCCGCGCGGCTGGAAAACGGGATAGTGCGCACAGCACCCGGATATGCGGACGGGTTCCGTGCCATCGCGGACGGGGGCTGGCTGGGCATTGCCGCGGACCCTGAATACGGGGGCATGGGCCTGCCGCAGACCTTGGCGGTTGTTTTGAATGACATGATGTCTTCGGCCTGCTTGTCGCTGGAATTGTGCCCGCTGATGTCGCAAGGCCAGATCGAGGCGCTGGAACATCATGCTGATGACTGGATTAAGGCGGTGTATCTGCCGAAACTGGTTTCCGGTGAATGGACGGGCACCATGAACCTGACCGAGCCACAGGCAGGCAGTGATGTGGGCGCATTGCGCAGCAAGGCCGACCCCCAACCTGATGGCAGTTTCCGTATCACGGGGCAGAAAATCTATATCAGTTGGGGCGACCATGACATGGCCGAAAATGTCTGTCATCTGGTCCTTGCCCGCTTGCCGGATGCCCCGCAGGGCACCAAGGGGATCAGCCTGTTCATGGTGCCGAAATTCATTCCGGATGCGGACGGCAAGCCGGACGCGCAAAACAGCCTGCGTGTTGTATCACTGGAACATAAGTTGGGCCTGCACGGATCGCCTACGGCGGTCATGGAATATGACAATGCCACCGGCTGGATGGTGGGCACCCCCAACAAGGGGATGGCCGCAATGTTCACGATGATGAACAATGCCCGCGTCGGCGTGGGCGTTCAGGGGATCGGGGTCGCCGAAGGCGCTTTCCAGCACGCGCTGGCCTATGCGCGTGACCGCAAGCAGGGCCGCACGCCCTTGAATGCCACAGGCGCGATTATCGAACATGCCGATGTGCGCCGCATGCTGTCCATGATGAAGGCCGAGATTTTTGCCATGCGCGCCATTGCGCTGGCCAATAGCGTGGCCATCGATATGGCCAGCGCCACAGGGTCCGATGAATGGGCCGCGCGTGCGGCCCTGCTGACGCCCATTACCAAGGCACAGGGTACCGATACCGGGATCGAGGTTGCAAGCACCGGCATACAGGTTCATGGTGGCATGGGCTTCATTGAAGAAACCGGCGCGGCGCAGTATCTGCGTGATGTGCGGGTCACCGCAATCTATGAAGGAACGAACGGAATTCAGGCCATGGACCTTGTCGGGCGCAAAATGATGGATGGCGGCGAGGCCGCATTCCGGCTGTTGCAAGAAGTCGAGGATTTCGCCGAATCCGCGCGCGGCCCGTTGCCCGCGCTTGCAGAAGAAGTCTGGCAGGCCGCAGAAACGCTGCGCGAAACGACTGAATGGCTGCTTGCGCAGGAAATGACAGACCGTGCGGCAGGGGCGGTGCCCTATCTGCGCGCTTTTGCCCGTGTATTGGGGGCGCATTACCACCTGAAGGCGGCGATCAAGGGGGATGACGCGCGCAAGGCGCTGGCGCGGGTTTTCATCACACGCCTTTTGCCCGAACATGCGGGGTTGCTGGTGCAGGTGCGCGCAGGTGCGGATGCGCTTTATGCGTTGTCCGATGATGAACTGGCGGCTTGATGGACGGTGCACCCAAATCAGGTTTACGGTATCCTTTCCCTAGCCCGCCCGATGCGGGGCAGGTGGTGGCGGTCGCTGACGGGGTGTTCTGGGCGCGTCTTGCGCTTCCAATGGCGTTGGACCATGTGAATGTTTATGTGCTTGATGATGGTGACGGCTGGACAGTATTTGACACAGGGTTTGACGATCCGGCCACGCGCGATGCATGGACAGCGCTGCTGGCAGGACCGTTGAACGGCAAGCCCGTCCGGCGCGTGATCGCAAGTCACCATCACCCTGATCATATTGGCCTTGCAGGGTGGTTTCAGGCGCAGGGCGCAGAATTGTGGACCACCCGCACAGCATGGCTTATGGCGCGGATGATGGTGCTGGATGAACAGGACCGCCCGAACCGCGAAACGCTGGAATTCTGGCGGCGTTCGGGCATGGACGCCGATATTCTTGCGCAGCGCGCGACAGAACGCCCGTTCAATTTCTGCGACCGCGTTGCCCCTTTGCCCTTGGGGTATCATCGCGTCACAGACGGGGATGTTGTGCATGCGGGCGCGCGCGACTGGGTGGTGCGGCTGGGTCAGGGCCATGCCCCTGACCAGATTACACTTTGGTCAACAAGCTGTAATCTGGTGTTGGGGGCGGATCAGTTGCTGCCATCGATTTCGGCCAATCTGGGGGTTTATGCGACCGAACCGGATGCGGATCCGGTGGCCGAATGGCTGGCCTCTTGTCTGGCGCTTCAGGCATTCGCACAGGATGACCATCTTGTCCTGCCGGGCCACAAACTGCCCTTTACGGGCCTGCCCTTGCGACTGCACCAGATGATCGAGAACCACCATGGAGCCTTGAAGCGGCTGCACCGCCACCTGTCTGAGCCGCATAGGGCGGGGGAGTGTTTTGCGCCACTGTTCAAGCGCGAAATCACCCCAGCCGTTTACGGGCTTGCCCTGGTCGAGGCAGTCGCCCATTTGAACCACCTGACAGCGACAGGCCGCGCGCGGCGGCATATCGATAAGGATGGCGTGTATCTGTGGCAGGCGGTTTAGCAACTTCGCTGTAAAGCCGGTTCAAGCAGGGGTGACAGCGCGCCCGTGATATTATATCCGGATGATGAATCGAACGAACAGGAGTGCCCGATGGCCCAACATGAGCATGGTAAAATGGATATCCGGGAACAGGAAAAAACCTTTGCTGGTTTTATCCGCTATTCGATATGGGTCACTGTGGCGTCGATCGCTGTGCTGATCTTTCTTGCCCTGGCAAATTCCTGATAGCTGCGCGCCAGCTTCCCGCTGGGTGACATGTTCGTAAAAGAGGTTGATCATGCCGGTATTCGTTATGCCCTTGGGCTATGTGCGGGGCATATTGCCTGCTGGTATGTTGCTTGCGGCGTTCCTGTTTCTGACGGCCTGTGCCGGGCAGCAGACATGGGCCAGTGACGAAGCTGTCGCCGCCGCGCGTCACGTTCATGGTGGTGCGCCGGAACTGACGCTTGTTACAATCATGCATCACAGGTCCGGAAACGGGCACCACACGGCGCTGTTCATAAACGGGGCAGAGCGTGTGTTATTCGACCCCGCCGGCAGCTGGCATCTGGATGCCGCGCCCGAACGCAATGACCTGCATTACGGCATGACCTCTGCCGCTGGCGCATCATTTTACCTTAGTCATGTTCGGGAATCGCATTATGCAGTGGTGCAGCGCCTTCGGGTCACGCCCGATGTTGCTGCACAAGCGATGGCACTGGCGCAGCAGGCGGGCCCCGTCGGGCCCGCGCGCTGCGCGATTTCGACATCGGCCCTGTTGCGTGCGCTGCCGGGGTTCGAGGGGATCAGCAGCAACTGGCACCCGCACCGCCTGATGCGGGACTTTGCGCAGCTTCCCGGTGTCATCACGGTTGAATTGCACCATGATGACCCAGATGTTCTGCAAAAGGCGTATCAGGCGCAGGCGCCGCTTTAGCCTGATAACCTCTTGGGGACGATCAGGCGCGTTTCATACCTGATTAGGGGCGCGATCATTTGCAGGCTGGTGCGCGACAGGCCGATGCATCCGGCAGTCGGATAGCCGGGCCTGCGCCATTGATGGATGAAGATGGCAGACCCTTTGCCGCGTTCCGCGCGGGGCCAGTTCCAGTCTGTCAGGATTACCAGATCATATAGCGGGTCCGCACGGCGCAAATGTTCATGGCTGAACGGATAGGGCGCGCGCACCATCAGGTTGTAATCTTCATGCGCCGGATCATCGGACCACAGGTCGCGCGGGCCAATCGGCACGGCCCAATCCGCAGGCTTGGCAATACGGTCGGGCCGGTACAGCATGCCAACCAGCCGGTGCACACCAACGGGTGTTGCGCCGTCACCTTCGCATTTGTCGGCGCGCACGCCGCCGCGCCCGATCGTGCAAGGCCAGACGCGGCCCATGAAGCGCAAACCCCGCCGCGTCAGAACCATGTCAAACCGTGTCATAGAAAATGCCCTGATTTGGCTGCCTTGGTCGCCAGATAGGCGCGGTTCTCGGCGGTTTCGCCCACACGCAGCGGGACACGTTCGGTCACCTCCAAACCGTGATCGTTCAGCATATCCACCTTGCGCGGATTGTTCGTCAGCAACCGCACCTGATGAAACCCCATTTTGCGCAGCAATGCGGCCCCAATGCGGAAATCACGTTCATCATCTTCAAACCCCAGCCGGTGGTTTGCCTCGACCGTGTCAAAACCTTGATCCTGAAGCGAATAGGCACGCATTTTGTTCGCCAGCCCGATCCCGCGCCCTTCCTGGTTCAGATACAGCAACACGCCGGCACCCGCGTCGCCCATCTGCGCCAGCGCGGCCTGAAGCTGCGGCCCGCAATCGCATTTCAGGCTGCCCAGAACATCGCCGGTGAAACAGGCCGAATGCAGGCGTGCCAGCACCGGTGCCGCGCGGTCCGGCTTGCCGATTTCAATGGCATAATGTTCAACCCCGCCATCGGGGGGGCGGAAAATATGCACGCGCCCCGCTTTTGCGGCGGCCATGGGCAGGCGGGCACTGACAACCGGCGACAGTTGCGTTTCGCGCGCCAGTTCGGTGGTCAGGTCGGCAATCGGCAGTTCGGTCAGGTGCGCATCTTCCACCATTTCAGGGTCGTTCAGCGATGCGACCAGTGCAGCGGGCAAAAGCTGCGCTGATTTGGTCAATAGCAGCGCTGCACGATGAAGGTCTGCCGGGCCGGTGCGTTCGCTTGGCAGCGGTCCTTTCATCGGGTGGCGCAGGTCATCGGCCGGGTCGGCCAGCGCGCGCACCCAAGCGACCTGTGCATCTGCGGGCACCAGAACCCGCGCCAGATCGCCATCATAGCTGCGCGCCTTTAGCGTGTCAGCGCGGTGTCGCGTCAATGCCAGCACCAGCTGCGAGTCCAGCCCCTGCAATTCGGCAAGCCGCGCCGGTGTGGCCATTTCAGCGGCCAGAATAACCGCCGTTTGCGACCCGCTGCGCAAGATGACGGGCACACCCAGCCGCAAATCTGCACGGGCGCGGTTGATCAGTTCGACGGGCGTCAGGCCAGATATCATGCGGCAATCCTGCTGGGTTCTTGTCTGTGACATAGACCGATGGCAGGGAAATTGAAACATATTGCCCGCATCCGACACGACCGCGTGAGGGTTTTGTAGCAAATCTTGTTCTGTGCACGCGCCCTCACATTTAAGAGAGAGAGCAAGAACAGGAGTAGTTTCAATGCCCAAGCTGAACAAGGTGCTGTTGGTCGATGATGATGATGACCTGCGCGAAGCGCTGTCAGAACAACTGGTCATGACCGATGAGTTCGACGTGTTCGAGGCCGCAAACGGGGCCGAGGCCATGGAGAAAGTGCGCGCGGGCCAGTTTGATCTGGCGATCCTTGATGTGGGCCTGCCTGACACCGACGGGCGCGAATTGTGCAAACGCATGCGCAAGGCGGGCTTCAAATCGCCGGTCATCATGCTGACGGGACACGATTCGGATGCGGACACCATTCTGGGTCTGGATTCGGGCGCAAATGATTACATCACCAAACCCTTCAAGCTGCCGGTCCTGCTGGCGCGTCTGCGTGCACAACTGCGCCAGCACGAACAATCCGAAAACGCGGTTTTCCAGCTTGGTCCCTATCTGTTCAAACCGGCGCAGAAAATGCTGGTTGACGAAAACGACCGCAAGATCAGACTGACCGAGAAGGAAACCAATATCCTGAAATTCCTGTATCGCGCCCCCGATGGCGTGGTGCCGCGCGATGTGCTGCTGCACGAAGTGTGGGGCTATAATGCAGGTGTCACAACGCATACGCTGGAAACCCATATTTACCGCCTGCGTCAGAAAATTGAACCTGATCCGTCGAATGCAAGCCTGCTGGTGACGGAATCGGGGGGCTATCGTCTGGCCGCGTGAACACCGCGAACCGGCCCTATTGTTGCCAAAATTTGGGGTAATAAGTGAATTAAGAAGCGATTGTTCTTCTTTTCCTCCTCCCCTCCCTTTGGCCCGGACAGTTTGTTCGGGCCTTTTCTTTGCAGATCAGGGTTGTCGCGCGGGCCCGCACTGTGCATGAAGGGCCACCAAGCCGGAGTTTGCCATGCCTTTTACCCTTGCCACCTGGAACATCAATTCCGTTCGTTTGCGCGCCGAACTGGTGCTGAAACTGCTGCGCGAAGAGGCACCGGACGTGTTGTGTTTGCAGGAATGCAAAAGCCCTGTGGACAAAATGCCCTTCGATCTGTTCGCGCAGGCGGGCTATGGCTATTGGGCCGCGCGCGGCCAGAAGGGCTATAACGGTGTTGCCATCCTGTCGCGCCTGCCGCTGGAGGATGCGGGACATATCGACTGGTGCGGGCGCGGGGACGCGCGCCATGTGGCGGCGCGGCTGGAAAACGGGGTTGTCATTCACAACTGTTACATTCCGGCCGGTGGCGATGTGCCGGACCGCAGCGTGAATGAAAAATTCGGCCATAAGCTGGATACGCTGACCGAATTGCGGGACCATTTCGGTGCGAACCGTCCGGAAAAATCGATTCTGGTGGGCGATCTGAACATCGCCCCGCGCGAAGATGATGTCTGGTCACATAAACAGTTGCTGAAGGTCGTCAGCCACACCCCGATCGAGGTGGAGCATCTGGCCGATGCGCAGGATGCAGGCGCATGGGTGGATGTTACGCGCGCGGATATTCCTGACGGGCAGTTATATTCGTGGTGGTCCTACCGTGCGCGCGACTGGGATGCTGCCGACAAGGGCCGCAGGCTGGACCATATCTGGGCCAGCCGCGACATTGCGGCGGCTGGTCACGGGTCGCGCATTCTGCGCGATGCACGCGGGTGGCAGCAACCGTCCGACCACGCGCCGGTATTTGCCAGCTTCGACCTGTAGCCTGCCACCGCGTTTCGTATAGGTCGCGTTGGCGGGGTGCGGCGCGACGATACCTGGTCAGAAATGCTCGGCAGTGAAATCCTGCAGAACAAGACGCCACCAGTCAAATGTATCGTCCAGATTGACCGTGCTGACACCGCCAAACAGGTTCACATCCCATTCGATGACCGGATCTTTTTCCGCGTCCAGATAGGCCTTGCCGAAACGCTTTTCCTGATTCCACAGGTTCATATCATCCAGCGTCAATGATCCCGTGTTCTTCCAGCCTGCCTGAAACTGAAGGGTGGTGCAATCCGCCCCGTTCGTGCAACCATAGAAATTGACTGTGTACAGGATGCCGTTGATCCGCCCCAGAATTTGCGGATCGCCAACGCCGTCGGTCTGGATGGTTGCCGATCCATAGCCGCGCGCGATATTGGCAATAGATTCCACGTCGCCCGCGTCAATCAAGGATTGCGCAAGGGTTGCAGGGGCAAGGGCAAGACTGCCCAGAATTGCCAATACGGGCAGGGTGGCAGTCCGGCGCATGGGGAAATTCCTTTTGTTCGTCAGTATGGCAGAAGTCATGCGCCGTTCTTTTGGCGCGCGCAAGATATAGGTGACGGGCGCTGTGTGGAATGCACTTGTGCTGCCCGTCGCCGCTGCGCCATGGTCCTGCGCATGTCAGATTTCGTTTATGCCCCGCCGACCGACGCCCCTGTGATTCTGTATCAGGATGCGGATATTGTTTTTGTGGACAAGCCGTCAGGGTTGTTGTCCGTGCCCGGCCGTGGTCCGGACAAAACCGATTGCATGATTGCCCGTCTGTCGCGAATTTTTCCGGACATCCTGCTGGTGCACCGGCTGGATCTGGACACGTCAGGTGTGATGGTCTTTGCACGCACACCCGCGGCGCAGCGCAATCTGGGCCAGCAGTTTGAAACGCGCAAGACGCGCAAGCACTATATCGCGCGCGTCGCGGGCCATGTTGAAGGGCGCGAGGGGCGCGTAGATTTGCCCTTGATCGTGGACTGGCCCAACCGCCCGCTGCAAAAGGTCTGCCATGAAACCGGACGGCCCGCGCAGACCGACTGGAAGCTGATCCGCCACGAAGATGGCGCATCGCGCCTGCGTCTTATGCCCGTCACCGGCCGCAGCCACCAGTTGCGCGTTCATATGCTGGCCATTGGCCATGTTATTCTGGGCGACCCGCTATATGCCACGGGGGACGCGTTGGCCTATCCGCGGCTTATGCTGCATGCACAATCCTTGCGGCTGAAACACCCTGTCACGGGGCATGGCATGACCATCGCGGCACCAGTTCCATTCTAGAATATCCCGCTTGATCAAGGCGGATACTCTAAATGCGCTGGACCGGCGCCGGACATAAAAAAAGGGGCGCAGTTGCGCCCCTTGATTGATTATGCCGACCGGCGGTGGCGGTCCTTGCCGCCAGATTGTCCGGCTGGCTTGCCCGAACCCGTGCGTTTGCCAAAGGTTTTCTGGCGGGGTTTGCGGTTTTGTCCGTCGTCATTGTCGCGCGGCGCGCCGGCGCGTTGCTGCGGACGCCCGCCGCCGCGTTGGGGGCCGCGTTTGCGCGCGGCAGCCCGTGCAGGGCCTGCCAGATCGTCGGCCCATGGCGTGCCGCCAGCCACAGCCAGTTCAATGCGCATCAGTTTTTCAATTGCGCGCAGGTCGCCCATTTCGGCGGGCGCACAAAATGCGATTGCGCGGCCGGTCGCACCTGCACGGGCCGTGCGGCCAATGCGGTGGACATAGTTTTCCGGCACTTCCGGCAGATCGTAGTTATAGACATGGCGCATGTCGGGAATATCGATGCCGCGTGCGGCCACATCGGTTGCCACCAATACCTTGACCTTGCCTTCGCGGAAGCCCTGCAAGGTGCGTTCGCGCTGCCCCTGGCTTTTGTTGCCATGGATGGACCCCGCCGGAATGCCCCAGCCGTTCAGCAGTTTCATCAGCTTTTCCGCGCCATGTTTGGTGCGCGAAAATACCAGCGCCAGATCGTCCGGATGCTGCTTAAGGTAGCCTTCCAGCACGCGCGCCTTGTCGCCTTGGGGCACAAAATGCACGGATTGGTCGATCTTGTCGGCAGGTCGCCCCGGTGCAGACACCTGAATGCGTTCCGGCCGGTCCAGATAGGCATCGGCGATTTCGTTCATCTGCTTGTTCATCGTCGCCGAGAACATCAGCGTCTGGCGTTCTTTCGGCAGCAGCGACGCAATTTTGCGAAGTGCATGGATGAAGCCCAGATCAAGCATCTGGTCGGCTTCGTCCAGAACCAGCATCTGGGTGGATTGAAGTGTCAGCGCACGCCGGTCCAGCAGGTCCAGCAAGCGCCCCGGTGTGGCCACCAGAATATCGCAGCCTTTGGCCAGTTTCTGGATTTGCGGGTTCAGGCCCGCGCCGCCGACAACGCGCTGAACCTTCAGCGGTGTCTTGCGGGCGAAATTGTCCAGCGTGGTTGCGATCTGGGTCACCAGTTCGCGTGTGGGCGCAAGGATCAGCGCGCTTGTGGTTTTTGGCGCGGGCCGTTCGCTGCCCAGCAGCGCATGCATGACGGGCAGGCCAAATGCCAGTGTTTTGCCGGTGCCGGTTTGCGCCAGCCCCAGTATGTCGCGGCCTTGCATGATCATCGGGATCGCGCGTGCCTGAATCGGGGTGGGGGTGCCAAAACCTTGGGCCTCAAGGCCGGTCATCAGCACGGGGCGCAGCCCGAACATGGTAAAATCAGTCAAAATAAGTCCTCTCACGGCCTGTCCGCACAGGCGTAGAGCCCCTGACAGGGCAGGGGCGGGTTTGGGGGCGCATGTCGGATGCGCCGCCCCCCACGCGTGATGTCGGGAAGCAATGGTCGGGCCGAATGCCCTGCCCACAACGGATCAAGTGCTCACGCGGCACGTTGTGGATGTCGTCCAGATGGGGGGGATGCACCCGAAAGTCAAGACATTATGCCGCAAAGGCCACTTAATGCGGGTCGGGTTTGCGCGCGGCAAGGGCCAGAATACCGGCAAGCGCACACATGGAAATGGGAAACATGGTGAACACACCGAAGCCGAATGTCGCATACATGCCGATACCGGACGCCAGCAGCAAGACCCCGCCCGCGACATTCGACGACCGCGCCATCGCCCCGCCCGCTATGGCCAGAACGGGGGCAACAAGGCTCATGACGCGGATCAGGCCCATATTGGCAACCCCGCCGGTCACATCGGCAAGTTCAGGGTAGCGAATCAGCAAATCCGTATACCCGAAACTGAAAAAACCGATCAGCATGCCCCAAAGCCCGCCGATAAGCCCCAGCACCAAAGCTGCATTGCGCATGATCAGGCATCCTTCCAAAAAAATGGTCATTTGACCGTCATCCCTGTCACATATACGCAAAACTCTTGCGTTTTAACCCGCATATGGCAGGATCGGATCGGGATGACAGACTTTCTACGACCGCCTCTGTTTTCGCAGCCGGCACTAGAAGAGCTGGCTGAACGACCCGAAGGCAATACCGCCTTGGGGACAGACAATGCGGAGTGAACAGATGCCCACAGGCACAGTCAAATGGTTCAACACCACCAAAGGTTTCGGTTTCATCGCGCCCGATGGCGGCGGCAAGGATGTGTTCGTGCATATCTCGGCGGTGGAACGTGCGGGCCTCACCGGCTTGGCGGACAATCAAAAGATTGCATATGAACTGAGCGCGGGACGCGATGGCCGTGAATCAGCGGGTGATCTGAAACTGCTGTAACGGGATCACGCGCCCCTTTGAAAAGACTGGCAGCAGGTCCAGCGTTCAGACCCCAAGTCGGGACTGAACGTCCTGCTTCCAGCCAAGATAAACTGTATCGCCAGCCTCAATCACCGGACGCTTCATCAGTGTCGGGTGTGCCAGCAACAGTTCGGCGGGCGCGCGTGCGCGGTCTTCCTCGGACAAGGCGCGCCATGTCGTTGATGACTTGTTGACCAGCGCATCGCCAAACGCGCTCAGAAAGCGTGTGATCGTTGCGCTGTCCAGCGGGGTTTCGCGAATGTCATGGAAATGTGCGTCAGGCAGGGCCTTGCGCGCCTTGCGGCATGTGTCGCATGTTTTGATGCCATAGATTACTTGCGTCATGTCGTCCCCCTTTGATGGATGTTTGCCAGATATAGGTTCTGCGTCAGGCAAATGACAACATGTCAGGCTGATGCGGCGTCAAACATTGCACAGGTCCGGTCCAGAAAGGGTGTTCGGGTCTCCGGCCGCTCCATCAGGATTTCGTGCAGGGCACCGTCAAACATGTCCAGCCGTCCATCGGGCCAAATGGACATGCGCGCATGGATCGCCTCGCCCGCAATAATGCGTTCGCGCGTGCCCAATCCGCAATACGCAGGCAGGGCGGGCGAAGGCAGCTTTGCAAGGGCCGCCGTTTCGGCCATTGCCGCCAGCAACCAGCGCAACGATGGTGCCCCCAGTCGCAATTCCGGATGCGCCTGAACCTGCCCTTGCATCCAGTCATAAGTCGGCCGGTCACTTGTCAGGTCATTGTTATCAAAGGGGTTTTCCCAAAGCCGAAACTCGATTCCCGCGCCGGGGACTTCCTGCATGTCCAGTCTGGTCAGCCCCAGCGCAGGCCGCAGCGTTGTCATGGTGCGGCGCAATGCCCCTGTCAGGGGCAGGCCCCACATTGGTGCGCTGAACGCGGCGGCACGCACTGCAAACCCGTTGGTCAGCGCACGCAGGGCAATGCAGCCGCCCATTGAATGGGCCAGCGCAAAACGCGGGACGCCTGCGGCATGCGTGTCCAGCATATGGCCCAATACGGCGACATCGCGCTGGAAATCCGCGAAATCCGGAATGTCACCCAGCAATGGTCTTTTGCTCGACCTATCTGACAGACCTTGTCCGCGCCAGTCGATGACCGCCGCGCCATATCCGCGCGCGGCCAGATCGGCGATGACACGGCCATATTTTTCGATCACTTCTGTCCGGCCGGGGAAGATGACAACCAGTCCCTTGGGACCGGCAGGCCAGATGGCCAGTCGCAGCCGCACCCCGTCGCTGGCCTGCGCCCAGATCACCTGTTCGGGGGCGGGCGCGTCGGCGATATCTGCAAAATACGGGGCGCGGTGCATGGGTTAGCTAAGTGCCGATCCCAGTTTCATGGCCATGCCCATATTCCCTTCGATCTTCAGTTTGCCGGACATGAACGCCATGGTCGGGTTCACATCGCCTTCGATGATGCCCTGAAATGTCTCGGCACTGGCAATCATGGTCACATCTGTATCGCCATCCCCTTCGCGCACACCTGATTCGTCTACGATGATCGTGCCCTCGTCCTCGATCTGGAATTTCGCGCTGCCATCAAACCCGCTTCCAAGTTTTTCTGACAATGCTGCGATTGCGTGGGTCAGGATATCGCTCATGTTGTGCTCCGATTTGTGATCGATGGACAGTGGAATTACCGCCGCGATGCGTTACATTCGACACTATGACCAGTTGGCGCACCATTCTCAATCCTGTCGTTGCGGCATTTCTGCTGATGACACCTGCTGCAATGGCGGAGACACAGGGCAATGATGCCTCCGAATTGCTGGAACAGTTGCGCAAGCCGGACCTTGAAAACTGGCAACGTGTCGAACGCCAGTTGTTCCGCGAATGGTCGCGGTCAGGGTCCGCCAGCGCCGATTTGTTGCTGCAACGTGGTCGCGCTGCGCTTCAACGTGGTGACACCACGGCCGCGATTGACCATTTTTCAGCGCTGATTGACCATGCCCCCGATTTTGCCGAAGGCTGGAATGCGCGCGCAACAGCATGGTTCATGGCGCAAAACTATGGCCTTGCGTTGAACGACATCCGCGAAACCCTTGCCCGTAACCCGAACCATTTTGCGGCACTTATCGGCCTTGGGCGCATCATGGAAGACCTTGAACGCTATGATGACGCGCGGCAGGCATGGACCGCGGCAGCGGCTATACATCCCCATCGGCGTGACGTAAAAGCGGCGCTGGAACGGCTGGACCGGAAGCTACAGGGCACCTCTCTCTGAGGGGGGCAAACAAGGGGATTGCGAATGAATATTCGCGCGAATTCGCGCACGGTTGCCGTGCTTGGCCCCACGAATACCGGCAAGACCCATTATGCGATTGAACGGATGCTGGCGCACAGGACAGGCGTGATCGGCCTGCCGCTGCGGCTGCTTGCACGCGAGGTGTATGACCGCATACTTGCACTGCGCGGCCCTGATTGCGTGGCGCTGGTGACCGGAGAGGAGCGGATCGTTCCCGACCGCACCCAGTACTGGGTTTGCACCGTCGAGGCGATGCCGGTCGAGATTGGTGCCGATTTCGTTGCGGTCGATGAAATCCAGCTATGCGCAGACCCGGACCGCGGGCATGTGTTTACCGACCGTTTGCTGCATGCGCGTGGCCTGCATGAAACCCTGTTCATGGGGTCCGACACAATGCGGTCTGCCATTGCCGCGCTGGTGCCGGGGGTGCATTTCCAGCGCCGCGAACGGCTGTCGCAACTGGCTTACTCGGGGTCCAGGAAAATCAGCCGCATGCCGCCGCGCAGTGCCATTGTCGGTTTCAGTGTCGAAAACGTCTATGCGATTGCGGAACTGATTCGCCGCCAGAAAGGGGGCTGCGCGGTTGTCATGGGCGCATTGTCCCCGCGCACCCGTAACGCGCAGGTGGCGCTGTATCAGAATGGTGATGTCGATTTTCTGGTTGCGACCGATGCCATTGGCATGGGCTTGAATCTGGACATCAAGCATGTGGCGTTTTCGGCCACGCATAAATTCGATGGCCGCCGCATGCGCCCGCTGAACCCCGACGAGCTGGCGCAGATTGCGGGGCGCGCGGGGCGCTATCAGACAAATGGCAGTTTCGGTGTGACAGGCGAAGCGCGGCCGCTGCCCGATGAAGTGATTGCCGCGATCGAGAATCATGAATTCCTGCCTGTGCGCAAATTGCAGTGGCGTAACGGGCGGCTGGAATTCGGCACGGTTGCGCGGCTTATTGCATCGCTTGAACACCAGACACAGGATGACTGGCTGACACGCGCGCGCGACGCGGATGACCTGACGGCGCTGAAGACCCTTGTGGCGCAGCCGGACATATTGGACCGGCTGACCGGCCCGCGTGATGTGCGCCTGTTGTGGGATGTCTGCCGCATTCCGGATTTTCGCGGCATTTCGGGGGCGGAACATGCCGGCCTGTTGGACAGCGTGTTCGCGTTTTTGCAAGGCGCGGGTCGTATTGAAACAGACTGGCTGGCGCGGAACATCCAGCGCATTGACCGCGTTGACGGTGACATTGATGCGTTGTCTCGTCGACTGGCGTATATTCGCACATGGACATATATTGCGCAGCGCAAGGGCTGGGTTGATGACGAAAAGCATTGGCGCGGCGCGACGCGCGCTGTAGAAGACCGCTTGTCGGATGCATTGCATGACCGGCTGACACAGCGATTTGTTGACCGGCGCACCTCGGTGCTGATGCGGCGGTTGAAGCAGAAGGAGAGCCTTGTGGCTGACGTGAACGACAAGGGCGAAGTGACTGTTGAGGGCGAACTGATCGGGCGGCTGGAAGGTTTCCGGTTCCGGCAGGACAAGACCGACAGCGCGGATGAGGCAAAGACACTGCGTCAGGCGTCGATTTCCGCGCTTGTGCCGTTGTTCCACCTGCGGGCTGACAAATTCTACAACGCCCCCGATACGGAGTTCGATTTCACCGAACAGGGCGGGTTGATGTGGGGCGACACGGCTATCGGCAAGCTGGTCAAGGGTGACGATTCCATGCGCCCGCAGATCACGGCGTTTGTCGATGATGAGGCAGGCCATGACGTTGCCGAAAAGGTGCGCCGCCGCCTTCAGCATTTCATGGACCGCAAGATTGCTGCGCTGTTTGAACCGCTTTTGAACATGTCACGCGATGAAACCCTGTCGGGCCTTGCGCGCGGTGTCGCGTTTCAACTGGTCGAGGCGATGGGCGTGATCCCGCGTGAACAGATCGCGCAGGACATCAAGGCGCTGGATCAGGACGCGCGCGCAATGTTGCGCAAGCATGGCGTGCGGTTCGGGCAGTATACGGTGTTCCTGCCGCTGCTGTTGAAGCCTGCACCGACACGCCTGCGTCTGGTGCTGAAATCCCTTGCCGACGGGCTGGATGAATTCCCCGAAAGCCCGCCCGCCGGTCTGGTAACAATCCCGCATCTGCCCGAAATTCCCTCGGCGCATTACATCATGTCCGGGTATCGCCCGGCAGGCGCGCGCGCGATTCGCATCGACATGCTGGAACGGTTGGCAGATCTGCTGCGCGGCTGCGACAGTCGCGCAGGGTTCGAGGCAACGCCCGACATGCTGTCGATCACGGGCACCACGCTGGAACAATTCGCGGATATTATGCAGGGGCTGGGCTATGCCGCTGCAAAAGGTGAACGCGCCAAGGTGAAGGCCGAGGCGCCGCAGCCGCCCGCCGATGGCACCGCCGACGCCGCCCCGGCAGATGCGCAGGCAGACACGCCAGACGGGCATGAACACACGGACACCGCGCCGCCCGCTGACAGCAGTGCCCCCGCTGATGCCATCGGCGATGCGCCGCAGGCTGATGGGGCACCCTCAAGCCCGACAGACGCCGACAAACCCGATGAGCCGCAGGTTGAGTTGTTTTACACCTTTACCTGGGCACCGCGCCCGCGCCGCGATGCGCGCCCTGCACGCAAGCCGCAGCAGGATGCACGCGGGGACCAGCGCAAAGGGCAGGGGCAAAAGCCCAAAGGTGGCAAGCCAAAGGGTAAGAAACCCGAGAACAAGCCCCGCGATTACAGCGCCGGCCCGCGCAAGTCCGACCGCATTGACCCCGACAACCCCTTTGCAGCCGCACTTATGGGGCTGAAGACCAAAGGGTGATTACGGGTGTCTGATCCGGCGTCCCGCGAAACCATTCGTCTGGACAAATGGCTGTGGCATGCGCGTTTTGTTAAAACACGGTCGCTTGCCGCGAAACTTGTCTCCGGGTCGGGGGTGCGGATCAATTCCTTGCCGGTGTCCAAACCCGCCGCGCAGGTGGGCGCGGGCGATGTGCTGACCTTCGCATTGGGGGCGCGCGTCATGGTTGTGCGGGTGTTGGCATGCGGTATGCGACGTGGCCCTGCCCCAGAAGCGCAGGCGCTTTATGAAGATATGTCGCCCCCACCCCCGCCCAAGGATTTATCGCGCCCCGTGCCTGTTGCAGGCGGGCGGCCTGACAAACGTGACCGTCGCCGATTTGCCGCATCTGCCCCGGACCGGCTTGATTGATCGCATGTGCTGGATTATGTCCCCATCGACAGCTTGCAGGCCTGACCTGACAAGCATGGAATTCAGACAGAAGGACCGGATCTGATGACATATGTGGTGATCGACAACTGCATTGCGTGCAAATACACCGATTGCGTGGAAGTTTGCCCGGTCGATTGCTTCTATGAGGGTGAGAATATGTTGGTCATCCATCCGGATGAATGCATTGATTGTGGGGTTTGCGAACCGGAATGCCCCGCAGATGCAATTCGCCCCGATACTGAACCGGATATGGAAGACTGGGTTGAATTCAACCGCAAGTATTCGGAAATGTGGCCGGTTATCATTACCAAAAAAGACCCTTTGCCCGATGCCGAGGATCGAGATGGTGAAACCGACAAGCGGACGAAGTATTTTTCTGAAAACCCCGGTGAGGGCGGCTGACAGCGCGGTCGTGATCGCAGCCTGTTTACCTGATGTTGACGCGTTTCGGATCAAGCCACTTTGATTCGTGGCAATTTTGTGATATAGAATCATTTAAGATGAAACCGTCCCGATCCGGCAGGGCTGTCACCTGCCGTTTTTTTGTCCGCAAGTTGCAGATGCTTCAGGAAGAATTTTCCTGACGTGTTGTTTTTTGCGCGATGCACAGGGGCCTGAAGGGGAATGCTGAATGTCCAAAGCCAAAAAGTCCGAGTTTCGCCCGAATGAATATGTGGTCTATCCTGCCCATGGGGTCGGCCAGATCGTTTCGATTGAGGAACAGGAAATTGCCGGTCTGAAACTGGAACTTTTCGTCATTTCCTTCGAGAAGGAAAAGATGACGTTGCGCGTGCCGACGAACAAGGCTGCAACAGTTGGCATGCGCTCGCTGTCGTCGCCGGAAATCGTGGACAAGGCGCTTGCGACCCTGAAGGGCAAGGCGCGTGTGAAGCGTGCCATGTGGTCGCGCCGTGCGCAGGAATATGAACAGAAAATCAATTCCGGTGACCTGCTGGCCATTGCAGAAGTGGTGCGTGACCTGCACCGCAATGATGACCAGCGCGAGCAATCCTATTCTGAGCGGCAGTTGTATGAAGCCGCGCTTGAACGGCTGACCCGCGAAGTCGCCGCCGTTGCTGGCGGGGATGAGGCGATTGCACAAAAGCAGGTTAGCGACGTTCTGGTATCGCGCGCCGCATAACTGCCTGACACTGCCATGAAAGCGCCCGCATCTGCGGGCGTTTTTATTGCGCGGGCCACTCCTTCATAACCCAGTGCAGGGCTTGCCTAGCCCCCGCACACTGGATTATGAAACCCCGACAACCAGCATAATACCGGAGTTCACAGATGGCAGGCCATTCCAAATGGGCCAATATCCAGCATCGCAAGGGCCGTCAGGATGCGGTGCGTGCGAAACTTTTTTCCAAACTGTCCAAGGAAATTACCGTGGCCGCCAAGATGGGCGACCCGGACCCTGACAAGAACCCGCGCCTGCGTCTGGCTGTGAAAGAGGCCAAGGCCGTGTCCATGCCCAAGGACAATATCGAACGCGCGATCAAGAAGTCGCAAGGCGGCGATGCGGAAAACTATGACGAGATCCGCTATGAAGGCTATGGCCCGAACGGTGTTGCAATCATTGTCGAGGCGATGACCGACAACCGCAATCGCACTGCGTCGAACGTGCGGTCCACATTCTCCAAGAATGGCGGGAATCTGGGTGAAACCGGATCAGTCGCCTTCATGTTCGACCGCAAGGGCCAGATTGTATATCCGGCAAGTGTGGGGGATGCGGATACTGTCTTGCTGGCTGCAATTGATGCCGGTGCGGAAGATGTCGAAAGTGGCGAGGACGGGCATGTAATCTGGTGCGCCGATACCGACCTTGCGGCTGTATCCGCAGCGCTGGACGATGCGCTGGGCGAGTCGGAAAGCACCAAACTTGTCTGGAAGCCGCAAACCACAACCGAGCTGGACCTGGATGGCGCGCGGTCGCTGATGAAGCTGATTGACGCGCTGGAAGATGATGATGACGTCCAGAACGTGACCGCGAATTTCGAGATTTCGGACGAGGTGATGGCCGAATTGTAAGATTATTGCACGCCTGTCCCGGGTGGGGCGGGCGTGCGGATTGCGCGACTGGCTTGCTGGCGTAACTGTGCCTCGCGCAAGGTGATAAACAGCACCGACCCCATGATCACGCCGCCCCCAAGGATCACGAACAGGTCCACCGCCTCGCCGAAGGCCAGCGCCCCCAACAGCACAGCCCAGACAAGCTGCAGGAATGTGACCGGCTGTGTCACGGTTATAGGCGCTGCGGCGAATGCCAGTGTCATGGCGAAATGTCCGCCGGTCGCAAAGGCCGCGACCCAAAACAGCCAGAAGATCTGGGTCCATGTCGGCGGCACCCAGACAGCCCATGCAAACGGTGCCAGAAACACAGTGACCGTGATGGACAGCATGCCCACGACAACGGCGGCATTGACCTGCCCCGACATGCGTTTCGCCATCAGATAGGATATTGCAAACAGGATGGCCGTGCCGATCATGGCAACATGCCCGCTGGACACTTCGCGCAGGCCGGGCCGCAGGATGATCAGCGCCCCCACAAATGCAACCAGCACGGCCAATATGCGCCGCATGGCCAGTTTTTCACCCAGAAACAGCGCCGCGCCCAAGGTGACATATATGGGCGACAGGTAGTTCATGGCCGTCACTTCCGCCAGTGGAATGCGCGTCATGGCATAGAACCACAGGATCACGCCAAGGGCGTGCAGGAAACCGCGCAGTGTGAATGCGGTCATGTTCTGGCGTGTCATGGTCAGGGCGCGCAGGGAGGGCAGCATTGGCAGCAGAAAGATCAGCCCCAGCGCATAGCGCAGAAATGCCGATTGTGCGGCAGGCATGTCATCGCCCAGATATTTGACCAATGCGGTGACCGCGACAAAACAAACGCCGGTTACCAGCATCCAGAAAATGCCAAGCAGCGGGCGGGATGGGACAGGGGTATTTAGCATGTGCAATATCTTGCACGCTGCGCCGGTGCTGACAAGGAAAATGGGCGGGGTGCCGACCCGCGCCACGGCTTGCACAGCAGGTCAGGATTCTGCTTTGGTCAGTTGTCGCACAGCGTAATCCGCGGCATCATCAAAG
This sequence comes from Roseinatronobacter sp., assembly GCF_051859525.1. Taxonomy (NCBI): domain Bacteria; kingdom Pseudomonadati; phylum Pseudomonadota; class Alphaproteobacteria; order Rhodobacterales; family Paracoccaceae; genus Roseinatronobacter; species Roseinatronobacter sp. The sequence continues at coordinate 37,495 of NZ_JBHYFM010000012.1, forward strand.
GGCTTCAGAATAACGCTTGCCCCGCGTTGCAGCAGATCGTCGGCTTCTGCCATTTGCTGGACCGACAGAAATACCTTGCCGGTGTAGTTGGCGGATTTCAGGCCATGCAGCAACGCAAGTTGCGGGTCTGCCTCTGTCAGGCTGCCGCGTTCGCGCGGGACCGCCGAAACAACTGCCCGAACGGCACCAAGGTCCAGATGCGCGACAAATTCCGGGTCAGTTGCATCGCCGAAGGCTGCGGACAGGCCCATTTTGCGCCAGTTGGTCAAGGCTTCGGGGTCAAAATCAATGCCCAGAACCTTGAAACCCTGTTCGTGCAGGCGCTGGCCGATACGGCAGCCATAGCGCCCAAGGCCAAAAATCACGAAATCATAATTCCGGTCCAGGTCGCCGCCTTCGGTGTCCTCGGTTTCGCGGTGGGCATTGCGCCGCTCGAATATGCCCAGCCAGGGTTCACAAATCTCGAACAGTTTGTGCGACCATGTGATCATGTAGACGGATAGCGCTATGGTCACCAGCCCCACAAGGGTGACCAGCCCCATCGCATCTTGCCCGACATGGCCGATGGTGATCCCCATCGCCATGAAAATAAGCGAAAACTCGGATATTTGCGCCACAGTCAGACCGGCCAGAAACCCGGTGCGTTTACGGTAGCCCATATAGCCCATGATCGCCAGAACGATCAGCGGGTTGCCGATCAGCACAAACAGCGACAGCACGATGGCCGGTCCGATCTGGTCGCCCAGCGTAGACAGGTCCAGCGACGCGCCCAGATTGATAAAGAAAAACAGCAGCAGGAAATCACGCAGACTGGCAAGGCGGGAACTTATCGCTTCGCGGTATTGCGTCGACGCCAGCGAAACCCCCGCCAGCAAGCCGCCCAATTCCTTGCCGAAGCCCAGCATGTCACCTGCCGCTGCAAGGCTGGCCGCCCAGCCCACGGCAAAAATGACCATCAACTCCGGTGATCGGGAAATCAGGTTCAAAAGCGGCTCGGCAGCGTAGCGGATGAACAGCACCACAAATGCGACCATGCCCGCACCGCCCACGAAGACAAGCGCAATATCCGCGATCGAGCCCGCCTCGTCGCCCATGCCGACACCAAGGGCGGACAGCGTTACCATGGCAAGGACAACAAAAATATCCTGCACAATCAGGAACCCCAGGGCGATCTTGCCGTGCAACGCGCCGATTTCCTGCTTATCTGACAACAGCTTGACGATGATAATCGTGGATGAAAACGTCAGCGCGATTGCAATATACAGCGACGTCACCGGATCCAGCCCAAGGGCAAGGCAAATCAGGAACCCGAAAAACGCTGTAAACGTCACCTGCCCAAGCCCCGTGGCCACTGCAACCTTGCCCAGATTGCGCACAAGGCTAAGGTCCAGTTTCAGGCCAACCAGAAACAGCAGCACGGCAATGGAAATCTGGCTAAGGGTTTCGATAAAATCGGTGGATGACACCAGACCCAAGGCATCCGGCCCTGCCAGCACGCCAACTGCAATAAACGCCACGACCAATGGCTGCCGCGCCAGCAGGCCGAAAAAGCCCATGACAGCGGCAAGCAGCACAAGCATGGCTATTTCATAGAAGATCGAGGCAAAGCTGGTGTCCATGAAGGAAGTGTCCTGTGGGGCAAGGAATTTTATCAGGGCAAGGATGCGTTCGAGCGCATAATGGAAAAAAGGGAAAAGAAAGCGTAGCGGCTTCCGGTTGAAGGTTCAACAGGTCATGGGGGCAAGTGCTGCCAGCACAATAGTTGCCACATTGCGCCCCAATTGGCCGGTGACCGGTGATCCCCAAGGCTTGTGCTGCCTGACGGCTTCGCGGTAGCGTGCCGGACGTATATTTTTGTATGGCAAGAAGAGGATAGGGCATGCATGAGCACGCAGGTATCGACTGGGATGATGCATTTGCAAACCGTCCCTATATTCCGCGTGGTGACGGGTATCCGGATGCGTGGGCCAGTGCGGCGCAACTGTTTCGTGACACTGCGCAGGGTGCCCGCCTGAATATTCCTTACGGCCCCCACCCGCGAGAGGTGTTTGACCTGTTCCTGCCGGTGCATACCCCGCCCAAAGGGTTGGTTGTCTTCGTGCATGGCGGCTACTGGATGGCGTTTGACAGGACATGGTGGTCCCACCTTGCGCAAGGGCCGCTGGCGCATGGTTGGGCCGTGGCGGTGGTGCAATATACGCTTGCACCCGACGCCCGCCTTGACCAGATGACAGACCAGATCGGCCGCGCCATTTCAGCGGCTGCGCAACATGCCTCGGGTCCGGTCATGCTGGCAGGGCATTCCGCAGGCGGCCATCTGGTGACGCGCATGATATGCGAAGGCTCGCCCCTGCCGCCCGCGTTGCGCACGCGCCTGCATCACGTTGTATCGATTTCCGGCCTGCATGATCTGCGGCCGCTGCGCCTGACGGCCATGAATGCCACATTGGGCATAACGGAACAGATTGCGCACAGCGAAAGCGCGGCGCTGCTGCGCCCGTTGGGGGATGTCGCGGTCACCGCTTGGGTCGGCGGGCATGAACGGCCGGAATTCTTGCGCCAATCCGCACTTTTGCGCGAAGCATGGGCGCAATGTGGAACGCCCGTACGTCTGGTCGTGGCCGAGGGGGCGCACCATTTCAATGTTATTGACGGGCTTGAAACTGCGGACAGCATGCTGACCCGCGCCCTGCTGCAACTGCCCGATGAATAATGGCGGGGCAGGTGAAATTGTATCAATACGGCCGTGGAACTTTACTTTCCCGAAACCTTGCGCAAGATTGTCGTCAAAGAACACAAAATCAGGGAGATGGGGACAGATGAAGGGAATTCAACGCGCGGCGCTTGCCGCAACGCTGGCGCTGGGGGCTGCGTCGGTCGCGCAGGCGGACACGGTCAGTGTCGGCATGATCACGACGCTTTCGGGCGGTGGCGCGGGTTTGGGTGTCGATGTGCGCGACGGGTTCCAACTGGCGCTGGACATGGCCGGTGACCATAATATCCGGCTGGTGATTGAAGATGATGCGCAGCGCCCCGAACTGGCTGTGCAGATCGCCGAACGCATGATCCAGTCAGAACGTGTGGACATCCTGACCGGCATCATCTGGTCGAACCTTGCGATGGCCGTGGTGCCGTCTGCTGTGGCGCAGGATATCCTTTATCTGTCGCCGAATGCCGGCCCGTCCGCACTGGCGGGCGCGAATTGTCACCCCAATTACTTTAATGTCGCGTGGCAAAACGACATGCTGCACGAAGGGGCCGGGGCCTATGCCAATGAGCTGGGTTATGAAAACACATTCATCATGGCCCCGAATTATCCCGCAGGCACGGATGCGCTGAACGGGTTCAAGCGCTACTATGACGGGGAACTGGCGGGTGAACTGTTCACGCAAGTGGGCCAGACGGATTATGCCGCGGAAATAGCACAGATCAGGGCCTCTGGTGCGGATTCGATTTTCATTTTCCTGCCCGGTGGCATGGGCATCAGTTTCATGCGTCAATACGAACAATCCGGCCTTGACCTGCCGATTGTTTCGGCAGCGTTTACATTCAGTCAGGACATGTTGCCCGCTGTCGGCGCCGCCGCGCTGGGCGTGTTCAATGCAAGCCAGTGGTCACCCGATCTGGACAACGACGCCAATCAGGAATTTGTCGCGGCCTTTCGTGCGGAATTCGGGCGGATTCCGTCGCTTTACGCCAGTCAGGGGTTTGATACGGCCAACCTGATCCTGTCTGCGGCCGCCAAGGCGGATGTCAGCGATCGTGCTGCCTTCCGCCAAGCCCTGCTGGAGGCGGAGTTCGACTCCGTGCGCGGTAAGTTTGCATGGGGACCGAACCAGCATCCGATCCAGCGCGTCTATATCCGCGAAGTCATCGAGGTTGATGGCGAGATCACCAACCGCATCATTGGCACCGCCTTTGAAGCGCATTCTGACGTGCACGGTGAAAACTGCGCTATGTAACGGCTGCAACAGGACCCCGATGCCGGTCGGGGCCCTTTGCCCACTTGCAAAAGGCTTTCCATGACACTCGCGCTGATGCTCGAGCAACTGCTCAACGGTGTGCAATTCGGGCTGATGCTGTTTCTTATGTCAGCTGGCCTGACACTGGTATTCGGGGTCATGGGGCTGATCAATCTGGCGCATGGGTCTTTGTATATGATCGGTGCGTTCCTGTGCGCAGCGGTTGCCGGTGCGACGGGCAATTTCTGGCTGGGATTGGGGGCCGGTATTGCGGCGGCGGCTGCCGCAGGCGCATTGATCGAGATGGTTGTAATCCGCAGGCTGTATGACCGCGACCATCTGGATCAGGTTCTGGCCACATTCGCATTGATACTGATCCTGTCCGAAGGGGTGCGCATGGTGTTCGGCCCCTTCCCCTTATATCTGAACGTGCCGGATGCGCTGCGCGGCACGGTCAGTCTGGGGGTTGTTGATTATTCGCTCTATCGTCTGGCGCTGATTGGCTTCGGGTTGGCCGTGGCGATCGGCCTGTGGGCGCTGATTGCGAAAACCCGACTGGGCATTCGTATTCGCGCCGGTGAATCGGACCGCGAAATGATTGCTGCGCTGGGGGTCAATATCCGCGTGCTGTATACTGTGGTTTTCGCGCTTGGGGCCGCGCTGGCTGGGCTGGCGGGTGCGCTTGTGGGGGCTATCCAGTCGGTGCAGGTGGGGATGGGGGAACCTGTGTTGATCCTTGCCTTCGTCGTGATTGTGATCGGCGGGATCGGGTCCATCAAGGGGGCGATGGTCGGTGCGCTGCTGGTGGGGGTGATTGACACGATGGGGCGCTTCCTGCTGCCGCGCGTCTTTGCCCTGTTTATGGACACATCGCAGGCCATGGGGGTGGGGGCTGCGCTGGCGTCGATGCTGATTTACCTGTTGATGGCGCTGATCCTGATTTTCCGGCCCAAAGGACTGTTCCCCGCACATGGATGACACGCACAAGGAATGGGTATTGAACGCCTTGCTGGCGCTGGCGCTGTTTGCCGTGCCGCTTTGGGCATGGGTGGCGGGTGAGCCGTTCATCATTACCCTTGCCACGCGCGTGGCCATTCTGGCGATTGCCGCCGTTGGGCTGAATATTGCGCTGGGGCTGGGGGGCATGGTGTCGTTTGGCCATGCGCTGTATTTGGGCATTGGCGGCTATGTCGCGGGAATTGCAGCACATCATGCGTTCAATGGCACGCCCGTTCTGGGGCTGTCCGGCACCAACCAGATGCTGCCGATCTGGGCGCTGGCCATGCTGCTGTCGGGGGCGGTCGCGGGCGTTGTGGGGGCGTTGTCGCTGCGCACATCGGGCATTTTCTTCATTATGATTACGCTGGCCTTCGCGCAGATGGGTTTTTTCTTTGCGCTGTCATGGCCCGCATATGGCGGCGAGGATGGCCTGCCGATTTTCATGCGCAACCAGTTCCCGGGGCTGAACACCAACCGGCCATGGGACTTATTCATCATCGCCTATGGCGTGTTGATGCTGGCGCTGCTGGTCTTTGCCCTGCTGCGCGAGGCGCGGTTTGGTGCGGCGCTTATGGCCATCCGGCAAAACCCTGACCGCGCCGCCGCAATCGGAATTTCGCCCTTCGGTATCAAGCTGACCGCGTTTGTGCTGTCGGGCATGTTGACCGGACTTGCGGGCGCTATGATGGCAGATTTGACGCGTTTCGTCAGTCCGGCGATGATGGCATGGACGATGTCGGGCGAATTGATCGTTATCATCATTCTGGGCGGGGTTGGCCGGCTGTTCGGCCCTGTTGCGGGCGCGGCCATTCTGGTCGGGTTCGAGGTATTTTTCGGCGGCCTGACCGAGCATTGGAAGCTGTGGTTGGGTCTGGTTCTGCTGGCAGTTGTGCTGTTTGCGCGTGGCGGGCTGATCGGGCTGATAGCAGGGCGGGCGCGGCATGGATAATCCGGTTCTGGGCCTGCGCGGCCTGTGCCGCAGCTTTGGCGCGCTGAAGGCCACCGACGATGTATCATTGACACTGAAGCGGGGCGAGATTCATGCGCTGATTGGTCCCAATGGTGCGGGCAAATCCACGCTTATGGGGCTTATCGCGGGCCAGATTGCGCCTGATGCGGGCAGTGTATGGCTGGCCGGTCAGGATATCACGCGCCTGTCCATGGCCAGACGTGCCCGTCTGGGGCTGGCACGCAGTTTTCAGGTGTCGTCCCTGATCGCGGAGTATTCGGCGCGGCGCAATGTTATGCTGGCCCTTCAGGCGAGAGAGGGGCACAGCTACCGGTTCATCCGTCCGGTTGCGTTTGATCGTGGTTTGCGGAGGGCCGCGCATGATATTCTGGCGCGCGTGGGGCTGGATGCGCGTGCCTCGGTCGAGGCGGCATTCCTAAGCCATGGTGAACGACGGTTGCTGGAAATCGCGGTCGCACTTGCGCTGAAGCCGCAATGTTTCTTGCTGGATGAACCGATGGCAGGGCTGGGGCTGGAGGGTACCGCGCGGTTGATCACCTTTTTGCAAGACCTGAAGCAGCAGGCGCCGATCTTGCTGGTGGAACATGACATGGATGCGGTGTTCAAGCTGGCAGACCGCATTTCGGTGCTTGTCTATGGCCGTATCATCGCCACCGGCCCTGTTGACGAAATCCGCGCGAACCCTGCCGTGCGCGCCGCCTATCTGGGGGAGGAGGCAGAGCTGTGAGCGCGCTTTTGCAACTGGACGGGCTGAATGTATTCTACGGCGCATCGCAAGCGCTGGACGCGGTGTCGTTGCAGGTGGATGAAGGGCAGGCGGTTGCGCTGATGGGGCGCAATGGCATGGGCAAAACAACCACCATTTCCGCCGCCTGCCGTCTGCTGCCCTTGCGCAAGGGGCGGGTTGTTTTTGCGGGCCAGGATATCAGTGCATGGCCATCCTTTCGCGCTGCACGTCTGGGCATTGGGCTGGTGCCCGAAGGGCGGCGGTGCTTTCCGAACCTGACGGTGCACGAAAACCTGATTGCGGCTGCGCGCAGCGGATACTGGACCTTAGAGCGTGTCCAGCAAATGTTCCCGCGCCTTCAGGAACGCAGGGATCAATATGCGATCAGTCTGTCGGGGGGGGAACAGCAAATGCTGGCGATCGGGCGCGCATTAATGACAAACCCGCGTTTGTTGATCCTTGACGAGGCGACCGAAGGGCTGGCCCCCGTTATCCGCCGTGAAATATGGGCGGCAATCACGCGGCTGCGCACCGAAGGGCTGTCCATCCTGCTGGTTGACAAAACCTTGTCGGAAATTCTGCCATTTGCGGATAGCTGCGTTATTCTTGACCGTGGCCGCGTCGTCTGGCAAGGGCATCCCGAAGGGTTGGATGCAGACATCCAGCAAGCCTATCTGGGGGTGTGAGCCGGCAGGGCGTGCCCCGTTGATTATATATGTAGCATTGAAGCAGTTTCGACAGATGTAGCATAGTTTGCACTTGCCTCGTCCCGGACTTGCCGCTTTGCTTTGACTACGGAAAATGCGGGAACACGCATTCCGCCAACACGGGAAGGAGAGACTGGCAATGCGCGTGCCTTTGCTGCAGCTTGAGGGGCTAACCAAGGCTTATCCGGGCGTTGTTGCCAATGATGATGTTTCCTTCGATATTGGCGAAGGGCAGATGCACGCGCTTCTGGGCGAAAACGGTGCGGGTAAATCCACCCTTGTCAAAATGATCTATGGCCTTGTCAAACCTGACAAAGGGCAAATGACCTTGCGCGGGCAGCCCTTCGCGCCCGCACAGCCATCGCAGGCGCGGCGCAATGGCGTCGCCATGGTTTTTCAGCATTTCAGCCTGTTTGACGCGCTGGACGTGGCCGAAAACGTGGCGTTGGGCATGGAAAACCCGCCCCCCCTGCGTGATCTGGCACGGCGCATCCGTGATGTGTCGGAAGAATACGGCCTGCCGCTTGACCCTGCACGCTGGGTGGGCGAGTTGTCGGCAGGCGAGCGGCAGCGCGTTGAGATCGTGCGTTGCCTGTTGCAAGATCCCAAGCTGCTGATCATGGATGAGCCGACATCGGTTCTGACCCCGCAGGAAGTGGATATCCTGTTTCTGACATTGCGCAAACTTGCTGCCGAAGGGACGGCGATTCTGTATATCTCGCACAAGCTGGAGGAAATTCGGGCACTGTGTGACGAAGCAACGATTTTGCGCGGCGGGCGCAAGGTCGCCACCTGTGACCCGCGCGAGAGAACGGCGCGCGAGTTGGCAGAACTTATGGTCGGGCAACTGCTGACCCCGCCCGAACGCCCCGCCAAGCCCAAGGGCGATATTGTGCTGGAAGTGGACAACCTGTCGCTTGCGTCCAACAATCCATTTGGCACATCCTTGAAGAATATCACCTTCAGCCTGCGCAAGGGCGAGGTGCTGGGAATTGCAGGTGTGGCGGGCAATGGTCAGGATGAACTGCTGTTGATGCTGTCGGGCGAACTGCCCGCCCCGTCCGCGCAGGTGAAGCTGAAGGGCCAGCCTGTCGGGCATCTGGGGCCGAACGGGCGGCGCGCGCGCGGGCTTGTTGCCGCGCCTGAAGAACGCCTTGGACATGCTGCCGCGCCGGATATGAGTTTGACGGAAAACGCGCTGCTGTCGGCAGCACGTCGCAAGGGGCTTGCCTGGCAGGGGTTCATTGACTGGCGCAAATCCGATGCTTTCGCGCGTGACATCATCGCGCGTTTTGATGTGCGCACGCCGGGGCCGCATGTTCTGGCGCGGGCCTTGTCGGGCGGGAACTTGCAGAAATTCGTCATTGGCCGCGAAATTGAACTGGACCCCGATGTGATCATCGTGAACCAGCCGACATGGGGCGTGGATGCGGCGGCGGCGTCCACCATCCGGCAGGCGCTTCTGGATCTGGCGGGCAAGGGGGCAGGGGTGCTGGTCATCAGTCAGGATCTGGATGAACTGCTGGAAATTTCCGACAGGTTTGCGGCCCTGAATGAAGGGCGCCTGTCCGAGACGCGCCCCGCCAAAGGGCTGAGTGTTGAAGATATCGGGCTGATGATGGGGGGCGCAGGCGATATGCATGTCGCACATGAGGCAAGCGCATGATCCGGCTGGAAAAACGCAAAGAACCGTCGAAATTCTGGCGCATTGCCAACCCGTTTCTGGCCGTCGCGCTTACGATGGTCGCGGGGGCGGTCATGTTTGCGATGCTGGGCAAGGATCCGTTGGTCGCCATCCGCCTGATTTTCTTCGACCCGATCTTCTCGGAGACATTCGGCAGCTATTCGCGCCCGCAACTGCTTATAAAATCCGCGCCCCTGATCCTGATTGCTGTGGGGCTGGCCATAGGCTTCAAGGCGAATATCTGGAATATTGGCGCAGAAGGGCAGTATATCATGGGCGCGCTGTTCGGGGCAGGTGTCGCGCTGGCCTTCTTTCCTGCGCCGGGGTGGTATATTTTCCCGCTGATGGTGCTTGCGGGCGCGTTTGGCGGGTTTTTATGGGCGATGATACCGGCCATTCTGAAAACGCGGTTCAACACCAACGAAATTCTTGTATCGCTGCTGCTGGTCTATGTCGCCGAGAAGATTCTGGCGGCCATGGCGCTGGGCCTGATGCGCAATCCCGATATTGCAGGTTTTCCCGGCTCGCGCGATTTGCGCCGCTATGATGCCGCGCATAACGCCGAACTGTTTGCCAATACCGGCGTTCATTGGGGGGTGGTCGCGGCGTTGATTGCGGTCATCTTTGCCTATGTGATGATGACGCGGCATATGCTGGGTTTTCATGTCAAGCTGGCCGGTCAGGCCCCAAGGGCCGCGCGGTTTGCCGGTGTGGCCCCTGCGCGTCTGGTCATTGTGTGTCTGGGCATTTCAGGGGCGCTTGCAGGGCTTGCCGGTATGTTCGAAGTCTCTGGTCCCGGTGGGCAGGTGCGCATTGAATTTGCCACCGGATACGGGTTTACCGCGATCATCGTGGCCTTTCTTGGGCGGTTGAACCCGCTGGGCATTGTGCTGGCTGGGTTGCTGCTGGGCCTGACCTATATCGGGGGCGAGTTGGGCCAGATGATGCTGCAACTGCCCGGCGCGGCGATTCAGGTTTTTCAGGGGATGTTGTTGTTTTTCCTGCTGGCGCTGGATTTCCAGACGAATTACCGGCTACGGCTGACGCGGGGGGCGCGGGCATGATATTGGGATCAATCAATCCGGCCGTTTTGCTGGCTGCCCTGATGGTGGCCGCGACGCCTATTCTGCTGGCAGCCATCGGCGAATTGGTGGTCGAGAAGGCGGGCGTCCTGAATCTGGGCGTCGAAGGGATGATGATCATCGGGGCTGTGACGGGGTTCATCGTGGCGGTGAACTCGGGCAGCCCGCTTCTGGGGTTCATCGGCGCTGCATTGGGCGGGATGGCCCTGTCGCTGGTCTTTGCGTTGCTGACACAGGCGCTGATGACCAATCAGGTGGCCTCGGGGCTTGCGCTGACATTGTTCGGATTGGGGTTGTCTGCGCTGATCGGGCAAAAGTATGTGGGCATCACCCCGCCACGCACCCCGAAACTGGATCTGGGGGTGCTGTCGGATATTCCGTTTGTGGGGCGCGCCGTGTTTACACATGACATCGTGGTTTACCTGACCATTGCGCTGGTCGCTGCGGTCTGGTGGTTCCTGAAATACAGCCGTGCGGGTATGATCTTGCGGGCGGTGGGGGAAAACCATGACGCGGCGCATGCGTTGGGGTATCATGTCAAGCGCGTGCGGGTGCTGGCCATCATGTTCGGGGGCGCTTGTGCGGGGCTGGGGGGCGCGTATCTGTCGCTGATCCGCGTGCCGCAATGGACCGAAGGCATGACCGTGGGCGCGGGCTGGATTGCACTGGCGCTGGTTGTGTTCGCAAGCTGGCGGCCATGGCGGGCCATGGCGGGGGCGTATCTTTTTGGCGGTGTGGTCGTGCTACAGTTGAATTTGCAGGCAGCCGGTGTGCGAATCCCCGTGGAGTACTTGTCAATGTCGCCCTACCTGATAACCATCGCTGTGCTGGTCATCATTTCCTCCGGCAAGGCACGCGGGAGCCTGAATGCCCCCGGATCGCTGAACCGGCCTTTCCACGCCTCTAACTGAGGTTATAACTTTGCTGCCAACAGGGAGATCCCGAGAATGAAAAAACTTCTGACCGCCACAGTGCTGGGCGCAACCCTTGCCCTGCCTGCTTTTGCCGATACCACCAAGGTCGGTTTTGTCTATATCGGTCCGGTGGGTGACCATGGCTGGACCTATACACATGATGTGGCGCGTCTTGCGCTTGAGGAAGAATTCGGTGACGCGATCGAGACAACCTATGTCGAGAACGTCGATTATGGTGCAGATGCTGAACGCGTGATGACGCAGATGGCGCTGTCGGGCACCGACCTTATTTTCGCAACCTCTTTCGGGTATGGCCCCGATATGAATACGGTTGCCGCACGCTTTCCAGATGTGAAGTTCGAGCATGCGACCGGCTATATTCAGGAAACCGACAATGTCAGCCTGTATAACGCGCGTTTCTACGAAGGGCGTGCGGTTATTGGCCATATTGCGGGCAAGATGACCCAGACCAACCGGATCGGCTATATCGCGTCCTTCCCCATCCCCGAAGTGATCATGGGTATCAATTCGGCCTATCTGCACGCCAAGGCCGTGAACCCTGATGTGGAATTCAATGTCGTGTGGGCCTATAGCTGGTATGACCCTGCACAAGAAGCTGCCGCCGCTGAAGCGCTGATTGAACAGGGTGCAGATATCATTATGCAGCATACCGATTCCACCGCGCCGCTGACTGTCGCGCAGGATGCAGGTATTTTTGCATTCGGTCAGGCGTCCGATATGTCGGCCTTCGCACCAGAGGCGCATTTGACCGGCATTCTGGATGTGTGGGCGCCATATTACATTGAACGTGTTCAGGCCGTGATCGACGGCACCTGGGAAGCGGGCGATGTTTGGCATGGTATTGTTGACGGCATGGTCGGTTTCGCACCCATGAGCGAGCTGATCCCCGAAGATGTGCGCGCCGAAGCAGAAGGCATGATCGAAGCCATTGCGGCAGGCGAATACCACCCCTTCACCGGCCCGATCAACCGTCAGGATGGCAGCGCATGGCTGGCCGATGGCGAAGTTGCATCTGATGGTGACCTGCTGACCATGGATTTCTATGTCGAAGGGATCACCGCAGAGATTCCGAACTGATCTGACACAAGATTACAGCTTCAGGCCCCCGATGGAATGTCGGGGGCCTTTTTTGTGCCTGATCCCGTTTCGAACGGATTGGTATTGCGTGAAACTTGCCCCGCTGATAGTTACTGTAGGTAACAGTTAATTAGGTGACGTTCTTTTCGGGTCACGGGCCGGATCTGTCACTTTTTTGGCTTTGGGCAGGTCTTGGGGGTGCAATGGACATTCTGAATACAATCGCGTTGGTCACGGGTGGTGGCAGCGGTCTGGGCGCGGCGACCGCGCGCAGGCTGGCTGCGGCAGGGGCAAGGGTCGCGGTGCTTGACCGCAGCATGGACGCCGCAAGCAGTGTTGCGACTGACATTGACGGGCTGGCACTGGACGCCGATGTGTCCGATACTGCCAGCGTCGCCGCAGCCTTTGACGCAACGCAGGCCGCGTTTGGTGCGGCCCCGCGCATCGTTGTGAATTGCGCGGGCATTGGCACTGCGTCGCGCATATTGCCGCGCGATGGTGACCTGCCGATTGCATTGTTTGAACGCACGCTGCGTGTAAATCTGCTGGGCACCTATATCGTGTTGTCGCATGCCGCGAAGGGGATGGCCGCCATGGACCCCGTTGACAGCGATGGTGCACGCGGTGTGATCGTCAACACCACATCGGTTGCATGGCAGGACGGGCAGATCGGGCAGGCGGCCTATGCCGCGTCCAAGGGCGGCGTGGCGTCCCTGACCTTGCCTGCCGCGCGTGAACTGGCGCGCTCCGGCATTCGGGTCATGGCTGTTGCGCCGGGCCTGTTTGAAACGGGCATGAGCGCGGGACTGACGCCGGAAATCCGCGCATCGCTGGAATCAAGCCTGCCCTTCCCGCAGCGCCTTGGTCACCCTGATGAATTTGCGATGCTGGTCCAGCAAATCGTCGAGAACCCGATCCTGAATGGCGAGGTGATCCGTCTGGACAGTGCCGTTCGTCTGGCCCCCAAGTAAGGACATTCTGCATGCTTCCGTTTTCAGCCCCTGTTGATGATATCCTGTGGTCACTGGAATTTGCAGGTGCATCCGGCATTCCGGACTGGGACCGCGACCTGACCGCCGAGATTGTGCAGCATTTCGCGGCATTTGCCCAAGGGCGCATTGCGCCGCTGGATGAAGCGGGTGACAAACAGGGGTGCCGTTTGCAAAACGGGCGCGTTGTTATGCCTGACGGGTTTGATGCGGTGTTTCGGGAACTGGCCTGCGGGGGCTGGCAAGGGCTAAGTGCGCCCGAAGAATTTGGCGGGCAGGGCATGGGGGGCGCGGTCCATGCCGCGATTTCGGAAATATTTTCGGGGGCGTGCCATTCGCTGCAGATGGTCACAGGGCTGGTTCCGGGGGCTGTCCGTCTGCTGATGCAATATGGCACCGACGATCAAAAGGCGCGCTTCATTCCGCCCTTGGTGTCGGGCGACTGGCTGGCAACGATGTGCCTGACGGAACCGGGCGCAGGGTCTGATTTGTCGGCCATTCGCACAAAGGCCGAGGGTGCGGGGCAAAGCTGGCAGATCACCGGCGAGAAGATCTTTATCTCCGGCGGGGACCATAACCTGAGTGACAATATCCTGCATCTGGTTCTGGCGCGGACCGGGCCTGAGGGGGTGAAGGGGCTTAGCCTGTTTGCCTGTCCCGCCGTGCTGGACGGGGGCGCGCGCAACGCGGTCACCGTCACCCGGATAGAGGAAAAGATGGGCTTGCATGCCTCGCCGACATGCCAGATGGCGTTTGACGGCGCGCAGGGCGAATTGATTGGCGCGCCGGGGCAAGGGCTGGCCGCCATGTTCACCTTGATGAACCATGCGCGCCTTGATGTTGCCTTGCAAGGCGTGGCGCATGCCACGCGGGCCTATGCCGTTGCGTCGGCCTATGCGGCGGATCGGGTGCAGGGGCGCGGGGCTGACGGGCAACCCGTCACACTGGACCGGCATGCCGATGTGCGCCGCATGATCGACCGTGCCGACGCGCTGGCCCTGTCCGCGCGCGCAATCAGTCACAGCGCCTTGGTGGCGCTTGAGACGGGCAACCAGCCCTTGGCGGATTTTCTGACCCCCATGGCCAAGGTGTGCGGTTCGGATGCTGGAACACAGGCGGCGGAACTGGCCATGCAGGTTCTGGGCGGTTATGGCTATTTACACGAATACCGCGTTGAACAGACCTACCGCGATGCGCGCATCTGCGCGATCTATGAAGGAACCAACGGTATTCATGCAACGACCATTGCCACGCGCGGATTGTCCTATGATGGCGGGGCGCAGGCGGATGCGTTCGCGGCTTGGATTGACCAGATCGCAGATGCGCAGAACGCCTGCTGCCTGCGAAATGCCTTGCAGGAGTGGACGGATCTACGGGATGTAACCCGCGCCGCGCCGAGAGAGTTGGCACATATTTTCATGCAGGTGAGTATTGCACTGGCTGATCTGGGCTTCTGGGTGCGGGTTCGCGGCTCCGATTCTGCCCCTTCGCGTATGCAGGCGCTTGCCAGGGAACGCTGCGCCTTGCTGCCCGGGCAAGTTAGTCATCTGACGGCGCAAGCGCGCGTTATGGCGGAACTGGCGGCCAATGCCCAATGACTGCTGTAGCCCCGAACGACCCGGCCCTGCCGTTCCAATCCCCGTGATTGCGCGCCATGCGCTAGCCAGACCCCGCGCCCTGCACCTCAAGCACATCGTGCAAGGCGCGGATCATTGCGCTGCTTTCAGGGGTCGGGGGGGTATCCGCGCGGGTGCAAATACCCACTGGTCCGGCCATAAGACTGGTGCCCAGTTCCAGCGCGCATAAGCTGCCCTGTTTGATTTCATCATCCACAACACCGGCCGAGATGAACCAGACGGCATCTGACAATTGCACCACCTTACGCCCGAAAGCCAGCGAGACACTTTCAAAAGCGGCAGGCTGGTGCTGCAAGCCTATGCTTAGCAAATAGGATTGCACCGCAGGGGCGATGACAGCGCCGCTTGGCGGCAGCAAAAGCGGGAAACTCCCCAAATTCTCGGGCACGGCGCCTGTTCGGGTCAGCGGATGGTCGGGGCGCACCACAAGCACCACCTGTTCCGCATAAAGCTGCTGGAACGCCAGCCCTGTCATCTGTTCGGGGTTGGGCATGCGACCAATCGTCAGATCCAGTGACCCTTCGCGCAGTTGCGACAGCAACAACCAGTTTGGCCCCGTGGACACGCGCAAGGTGCAATTCGGCATGCTATCGTGAAAGGCCAGCGCCGCGCGCGGAAATACATCGGTTGCCACAGTGGGCAGAATGCCGACGACCAGTTTTGTGACACGTTCCGGCGCGCCCCGCGCAAGGCGTTGCGCGCGTTCCAGCGCCAGCATGGCCCCGCCTGCATGTTGCTGGAACAGCTTGCCGGACGGTGTCAGCGCAAGCCTGCGCCCTGTTCGGTCAAACAGTGAAACACCAAGAATGTCCTCCAGCTCGCGGATGGTTTTTGATGCCGCTGGCTGGGACACGCGCAATGCGCTGGCGGCCGCACTCAGGCTTTCCAGCCGCGCGGTTTCCAGAAAACACCGCAAATGGCGCAGGCGCAGACGTGGATCCATAATGTGGCCTTGGTGTTGTGATGTCGGCAAACTGATCTGTAGCGCGGTTCGCCCGCTGTTGCAAAGCACGCCCGCCCGAATGATTGTCCTAACGCCCGTAGCGGATGCGGGCATAGATGCGGCTGGCCATGAAAAACACGGTAAGCGCGGTCAACGCAATCACCAACGGGTTTTCAAAGCGCGACACCACCCATGCATGCAAGATGGCAATGAAGGCTGTGGGCCAGACCAGAAGATGCAGTTTTTTCCACACTGGAAAGCCAAGTATGCGCGGCGCGGCATCCACCGATGTCAGGGCCAGCGGCAGCATCAGCAACAGTGCCGCCAGCCCAAGCTGCAAATGCATCATCTTGCGCAACTCGTCTGCGGCAAATTCGATGAATCCGCCCTGATCCAGAAACAGCCATATGCAGGCATGTGCCAGCGCATAGATGAATGTCCATACGCCCAGCGGGCGGCGCGCGGCGAATAGCGCGCGCCAGTTCGTCAGGAAATGCGCAAACCCCAGCGCAAGGGTGGCCATCAACATCAACAGCGCAAACCGGCCTGTCTGGTGCAAAAGGGCTTCGGCAGGCACAACGCCCAGATTGCCGCCCTGCCATTGCCAGTACAGCCACGCCCCCGGTGCCGCGCAGCCCGGCCACACGGACCAGCGTATCAGTGCTGTCAGGGGTGCCGCGGGTTTCAATAGTGCTGTTCCAGATCCATACCCGCATACATGTCCGCGACAAGTTCCCCATAGCCGTTGAACATTTCGGTTCTGATGCGGGTTCCGTCATGCAGGCGCCGTTCCGTGGCCTGATGCCAGCGGGGGTGGCGCACGCCCGGGTTCACATTGGCATAGAACCCATATTCGCGCGGTGATTTCGCATGCCATGTGGGCATGGGCTGGCTGTCTGTCAGGGTGATGCGCTTGATGGATTTGATGGATTTGAACCCGTATTTCCATGGCACCACCAGCCGTATGGGCGCGCCGTTCTGGTTTGGCATCGCCTCGCCATACATGCCAACGGCCAGAATCGTCAGCGGGTGTGTTGCTTCGTCCAGCCGCAGCGCTTCGGTATAGGGCCAGTCCAGCAAGGATCGCGCGCGCTGCGGCATGATCGAAACATCATCGAAGGATTCGAACTGCACATAGCGCGCACCGGATTGGACCCCTGCATAGGCCAACAAATCCGCCAGTGGGAAACCGATCCACGGGATGACCATTGACCACGCCTCGACACAGCGTAGCCGGTAGATGCGTTCTTGCAGCGCAAAGCGTGACAGGATGTCGTCCATGTCGATGGGGCCGGGGGTGTCAACCAGCCCGTCGATCATGATGGACCAAGGATCAGTCTGCAACATATGTGCATTTTGCGCGGGGTCGTCCTTGGCGGGGCCAAACTCGAAAAAATTGCAATATCCGGTCGCGACCTCTTTGGTGGTCAGGTCTTCATCGGTGGAATAGGGGCCAGATGTGAAATCCGGCAGGGATTGTGCCCGCGCGGTGCGCGACCAGCCAGCCAGACCGGCAGCCAGCCCCGCCGTCAGACCCGCGACGACTGCGCGCCTGTTCAGAAAGGTGGCTTTCGGGGTGATTTCGGATGCGGGCGGGATAGGGTAGCTGAATTTGGGCATGTAACGGTTCCTTGCGCGCGGAACGGCCGGTCGGGTGATGCTGGGGGCATGGCGCGCGGTGCGCGTAGTGCCAATGCCGTAGTCTGATGCCGCGCGCGCCCACCTTCGCACGATCAGGGGACAAGATGTTTGATCTGGGTCAAGCCCGTAGGTCACTTTATCGCAATTTGCACGGGCAGGTTTCTTCTGCGCTCCGGATCTCGGCAAGAAAAGTAATTAAAAACAAGTATTTATGTTGGTTGATTTGCGTGGCTGCCAGCGCATGTCTGCGCGATACCGCAAAAGTTCTTGCCCGATCAACGGAAGTATGCAAATATATTTGCATCATGTATTATAAAAGCATGAAAAAATTGCAACACAAGCACGCAGGGAAAACGACATGAAGACTATCCTGACTATGGCCGCTGCTGCGGTTTTTGCCTTCGGTGCCACTGCGGCATCCGCAAATAAACTGGTGGTTGCGACCGACACCGCCTTTGTTCCGTTCGAATTCATGCAAGACGGCGAGTATGTCGGTTTTGATATCGACATGTGGACCATGATTGCAGAAGAACTCGACCTTGAATTCGACCTGCGCCCGATGGATTTCAACGGCATCATCCCCGGCCTTCAGACCGGACAGGTTGACGTGGCGCTGGCAGGTATCACCATCCGCGACGACCGCGCAGAGGTCATCGACTTCTCGGACGGGTATTACGACAGCGGTTTCCTGATCATGGTACCCGCCGACAGCGATATCGAAAGCTCGGCTGATCTGGCTGGCAAAACGCTGGCCGTGCGCACAGGCACATCTGCGGCTGATTACGCCCGCGAGAATTTTACCGACACCGAACTGCGCCTGTTCCCCAATATCGACAACGCCTATCTGGAACTGCGCACCGGCCGCGTGGATGCCGCCATGCATGACACCCCCAATGTGCTTTATTACATCGCGACTGCGGGTGACGGGCAGGTCAAGGCCGTGGGCGAGCAGATGATGGCCCATCAATACGGTATCGGCTTTCCCAAAGGGTCGGATCTGGTCGAACCGGTCAATCAGGTGCTGGCCAATATGCGCGAAGATGGCCGCTATGACGAAATCTACATGAAATGGTTTGGCACCACGCCACCGAGTAACTGATTTTGCATGCATGATGATGTTGGCGGGGCGTGACTTGCGCAGGCCCCGCCACACCTGACGGGCCAACCAATCGGGGGCAGATTATGGAAGTCAACTGGCTGATTATATGGGATTTCATCCCGCAACTTCTAAAAGGCGCGCAGGTTACGGTGCATATCACCGTTGTCGGCCTGTTGGGCGGGGTTGTCCTTGGGGCGATTGCGGGGCTGATGCGCGCCTATGGCAATGCCGTGATCAATGCGATTGCGTTTGTGTATATCGAAGTCATTCGCGGCACGCCGATTGTCGTGCAGGTGATGTTTTTGTATTTTGCGCTGCCGGTTCTTGCCTCGATCCGTATTGACCCGATGACCACTGCGGTTCTTGCGATTGTTATCAACGCGGGTGCCTATATCGCCGAAATCGTGCGCGGGGCGGTGCTGTCCATTTCCAAGGGGTTGACCGAAGCAGGGCTGGCCATTGGCTTGCCGCGCTGGAAGGTCATTCGATACATTGTCGGCCCGCTGGCGTTCCGCCGCCTGATTCCGCCCTTGGGCAACCAGTTCATCGTCAGCCTGAAGGACACATCCTTGTTCATCGTCATCGGCGTGGGCGAGTTGACACGCACAGGGCAGGAGATCATGGCCGCGAATTTCCGCGCGGTTGAAATCTGGACTGCCGTTGCCGTGATGTATCTGATCATGACAGGTGTACTGTCGCTGATGCTGCGGATGATTGAAAAACGCATGAGGATCCTATGACCGACGCAATCATTCAATTTCGCAATGTCTCCAAGCATTTCGGCCCGCTGAAGGTTCTGGACGAAGTCGATCTGGAGATTCACAAGGGTGAAGTGGTCGTCCTGATTGGCCCGTCCGGTTCCGGCAAGTCGACGCTATTGCGCTGCATCAACGGCTTGGAGCAGATCACCGGCGGGGACCTGATAATCAACGGCATGAGTGTGTTGGGCGGCAACAAGGTCTTGCGTGAAATCCGGCAGGAAGCGGGTATGGTCTTTCAGCAGTTCAATCTGTTCCCGCAAATGACCGCCTTGCAAAACGTGGCATTCGGCCCGCAGGAAGTGCGCGGCCTTAGCCGCAAGGACGCCCGCGATCTGGCCCGCGAATTGCTGGCCAAGGTCGGGCTGGCCGATAAGGCAGATCACGAACCGTCAGAATTGTCCGGCGGGCAACAACAACGCGTGGCCATTGCGCGTGCCTTGGCGATCAAACCCAAGGTCATGTTGTTTGATGAACCGACATCCGCGCTGGACCCCGAACTGAAGCAAGAGGTTCTGAATGTCATGCGCACCCTTGCTGCCGAAGGCATGACCATGGTGGTTGTTACCCATGAAATGGGTTTTGCCAAACAGGTCGGCACGCGCCTGATTTTCATGGAGCACGGCAAGATCGCCGTGGATGGCCACCCGAGAGAGGTGATCGACACGCCGCCCAATGACCGGATGAAGGATTTTCTACAGCATGTCTGAGCATGCATCGTCCGAATTGCGCGCGGTGCGTGTCGCAGGGGCCCCGCATGACATGGGCCACGCACTGGGGCGGGCCGGCCGCGATGCCGTGCATGATGTGCTGCGCCCGCTGGACTATTGGGCGGCTGTGACCAGTGATCGGTATGATGACGCGGTCGAGCGCATGGCCAGCAGCACCAAGGCCCGTTTCCCATGGATATATCAGGAGTTGCAGGGCCTTGCCGACGGGCTGGGCCTGCCGTTCAGGCAAGTGATGGCGTGGAACTGTCGCGGTGATCTGATGTCCAATGTGCCTGATGGCTGCACCACGGTCCAGTTTCCCGGTGACGTGCCGGTGATCGCCCATAACGAAGATGGCCTGCCGGAATTCCGCGGGCATGCCTTCGTGGTCCACGCCGCGCCGTTGGATGCGCCGGAATTTACCGCTGTGTGCTATCCGGGGTCCATTCCGGGCCATACATTTGCCATGACGGGCGCGGGACTGGCGCAGGCGGTCAATAATCTGCGTTTGCGCAATGTCGCGCCGCAGATTCCGCGTATGGTCGTGGGGCGCGCGGTGCTGGCGTGCCGCAGCGTGGGCGACGCACTTGATTTGCTGATGCGTGAAAACCAGTGTGGCGGGTTTCACTTCACGCTGGCGCAAGCGGGTGACGGGGTGATCCATAGCATAGAGTTTGGCGGCGGGGCCGCGGTGCACCGCCAGATTGACACCCCGTCTGCGCATGCCAATCATGCGCTGTATCTGGACCTGCCACATGGTCAGTGCGTTACCCGATCATCTGCCGACCGGCAGGCGCGCGCGACCTGGCTGATTGATGGCGGCGCGCGCGACGCCCTGGCGATATTGCGCGACAGTGGCGGCAAGGGGCTGCCGATCCATCGCAGCATGCCTGATGATCCTGACCATGAAAACACCCTTGCCACAGCCATCATTCAGGTTGAAAAGGATGGTCTAAGCTGGGAAATCCATGACCAACGATCAAAACAGCCAGTCCACGCCGGTGGAACGCGCGCCAGCTAAGCCCCCGCGAACAGTGGCGGCGCTGCGCGAATTGATGCTGCGCATCGCCAAGGGCGAAGGCAACATAACGCTTGGACCCAAAGCGCGTGAAGCGCTGGCGCGTATACTGGACCTGCAAGGCGATCCGGCCTTGTTGTCGATTACCAGTCTTGCAGACAGGCTAGGGGTGAACCCGTCCACGCTGACGCGGCTTGCACGCAATCTGGGGTATTCGGGGTTCGGGGCGTTTCAGCAGGTGTTGCTGAATGCCTCAATGTCCGCGCCGGGGTCGTTTTACAGCCGTCAGGCGGAAACAGCGTTGCGTGGGGGGGACGGGTCCGGCCTGAACGGGGTGGCCGCGCTGTGCCGTGAAAGTCAGGCCAATATCGACCGGTTTCTGGACATGTGCGACCAAAGCCAGTTTCGCCATGCCACTGCACTGATTGCGGGCGCGCCGCGCGTCATGGTGTATGGAATACGTCAGTTTCATGCCTTTGCCAGTTTTCTGGTTTACGGGTTGCGCATGATCCGGTCAGATGTGCATTTGCTGGATTCAAACGCGCTGGGCGTGGCCGAAGGTATTGCATCCATGGGACCGCAGGACGTGCTGGTCATTTCCAGTTGCGCCCCCTATTCGCGGCAGGTTGTCGAAGTGGCGCGCGCGGCAGTCGACAAGCCGGTTTCGGTTGTTGCCATCACCGACCGCGCGGATTCGCCATTGATCATGGCGTCCAAGGCGGCATTGCTGGTCCCGCATGAAACCAGTTTCCTGTCAAATTCGCTGTCAACCTTCGTGCTGGCCGCAGAATGTCTGATCAACAGTTGTGCCGCAATTGACCCCAAGGCCGCCAAGGCCGCCTTGGCGGAACGCGACCGCATGATCGGCCGGTTGGGGATAGAGCTGTAGTCAGGCCGTGACCTGTGCGATGGCCTGCGCCAGAACCGGCACTGTCTGGCTGTTCAGCCCCGCCATATTGGTGCGCCCGTCCCACAGCATATAGATGCCATGATCGGCGCGCAGACACTCCACCTGTTCGGGCGTGACCGGCAGCAGGGAAAACATGCCTTGTTGCCGCGCGATCGCGTCAAAACGGTCAGATGCGGTTTCTTCGCGCAATGCTGCGGCAAGGGCGTGGCGGTTGTCACTGACCCGCTTGCGCATTTCCTCCAATTCGGTTTTCCAAACATGTTTCAATGTGTCGTCGTTCAGAATGGTGCTGACAACGCGCCCGCCATGGTCGGGCGGAAAGGCGAAATTCTGGCGGTTCAGACCTGCCAGCGCGCCTGCCAGCTTCGACTTGTCTGCTTCTGGCACAATGGCCATCGCCAGCCCCACGCGTTCGCGGTACAGGCCGAAATTCTTGGAACAACTGGCGGCAACCAGCACTTCGGGCAGGCGGGCGGCCAGATGGCGCAACCCGCCCGCATCGGCGTCCAGCCCCTCGCCAAAGCCCTGATAGGCCATATCGACAAACGGCACTGCGCCCGTGCGTTCCAGCAATGCGCCAATCTCGGCCCAGTCCTGCACGCTCAGGTCAATGCCGGTGGGGTTGTGGCAGCAGCCATGCAGCAAAACCACATCCCCCGCCGCCGCCTGCGCGATATCGGCGAACATGCCGTCACGGTCCAGCAACCCTGTGGCTGCGTCCTGATAGCGGTACGGGCGCGATTTCAGGCCCGCCGCAGCGATCAGCGGCGCATGGTTCGGCCATGTCTGTGCGCTGATCCAGATGGTTGCATTATCCTTGGCACGGCGTATCAGTTCGGCAATCTGGCGCACTGCCGTTGTGCCACCCGGTGTGCCAACAGCGGCCACGCGTGCCTTCGGCACGGCCCCGCCCAGCAGCAACCCTTCCATGGCGTCAAGAAAGGCCACGTCACCGGCCAGTGACAGATATGTCTTGCTTTCCTGCGTTGCGACGATATGCGATTCGGCCTGTTTGACAGCCTGCATCACAGGGGTGCGGCCTGCCTCATCGCGGTAGACACCGACGCCCAGATCAATCTTGCCCATGCGGGGATCATCCGCAAATGCCTGCATCAGGGCGATGATGCCGTCAAGTTTGGGCTGTGGCAGGGTTTCAAACATCAAGGCACCTTAGGTTGCAGCAGGGGACCAGTCACGGACCAGAACGCGTGTGCGGTTTTCTTGCCGGACAGGGGTGAAACCGTATTTCTGGTATTGGTTCAGAGCGCGCGGGTGGTCCAGCGTGCAGGTGTTGACAGTCAGCTTGTTCACGCCCTCACGCTCCCACGCGGTCAGGATGGCGGTGCGCAGCATCCACGCGCCCAGACCGCGGCCAACACTTTCGGGAACAAGCCCGAAATAGCACAACTCGCAGGCCGTCCCCTCGCGCCAGTCCAGCAGAAAAAAGCCCTGCGGCCAGCCCTTGTCAATCAGGGAATACAGCGCAACATCGGGCGAATTCAGCCAATCGGCGATATCGTCATCTTCGCTGGCATGAATGTCTGTCCACGCATAATCGCGCCCCACAGCGTCATATAGCGCGCGGAAATACCACACTGGCGGTTGTTCTGCCTTCAGCAAGGCGCCTGACATCCCGTTCGGGGTATGGGGCCACGTATAGACGGGCCGCGCGGTCATTTCCAGAAATGTGACAGTATAAGGCACAGTGTCGCCTGCGCGGTATGACCTTGTCATCCGGTTTCGACCTTCAGGTCGGGAAACATGCCCCATTCGGTCCATGACCCGTCATAAAGGGCATGATTGCGGTGGCCCAGTATTTCCAGCCCCAGACTTAGCACGGCCGCAGTAACACCCGATCCGCAGGTCGTGATGACGGGGCGTTCCAGATCGACACCTGCGTCTGTGAAGGCCGCGCGCAAGGCATCACCGCTTTTCAGGGTGCCATCAGCGTTCAGCAGGTTGGAAAACGGCAGGTTCAACGCGCCGGGCATATGGCCCGCGCGCAGCCCTTCGCGGGGTTCGGGCGCATCGCCTCTGAAGCGTTCGGGGGAACGGGCATCCACGATCTGCCAGTCGCCCAGTTTCACGGCAGCCGCGACTTGGGACACATCCTTGACCAGATGGGCCTGCCGTTGCACGGTCATATGGCGTTCGCGCAGAAGGGGGGGCAGATCTTCAACCTCGCGGCCCTCGGCCTGCCATTTGGGAAAGCCGCCATCCAGAATGGCCACGTCTGTTTTGCCCATCAGCCGGAACAGCCACCAGACCCGCGCGGCCGAAAACAGCCCCGCACCGTCATAGATCACCACCTGATGGCCATCGCCAACGCCCATGGCCCGCAGGCGTGACATGAATTTCTCGACCGGGGGCGCCATATGCGGCAGTGCGGAGCGGTGGTCGCTGATATCGTCGATGTCAAAAAAACGGGCACCCGGAATATGGCCTGCATCATATTCCGCGCGGGCATTGCGGTTTTGTGCGGGCATATACCAGCTTGCATCCAGAATGCGCAGGTCAGGGTCATTCAGATGCGCGGCAAGCCAGTCGGTTGACACACGCGTTTTCGGATCATCGGTCATGAAATCCCCCAAGAAAAAATCACCTACACAACACCTACCGAGGGCGCAGGCGTGTTGCAAGCATGCAGGCAGGGCTTTTCCCCGCTTGCGGCATTCGCTATGCAGCTTTGCATGAGTGATAGCCTGATCGCAGTTTATGACCGTATGGTAGAACAGGGCGCATTGCGCCCCGACGCCGCACAGCGCGGCGCAATGCGCTGTTTTGGCCCTGTGCAGGACTACCTTGCCAAACCCGCACCAAAGTCCGGATTGTTGGGCCTTCTGGGCCGACGCAAGCCCGAGCAGCCACCGGGCCTGTATCTGTGGGGCGGGGTGGGGCGTGGCAAGTCCATGTTGATGGATCTGTTCGTGGCGCATGCGGGTGATGTGCCGAAACGGCGGGTGCATTTTCACGCCTTCATGCAGGAAATCCATGAAGGGATGCACTCTGCACGAAAAACCGGCGCAAGCGATGCGCTGGCCCCCGTCGCGGACAAGGTTGCCAGCGATGTGCGTTTGCTGGCCTTTGACGAGATGCAGATCACCGACATTACCGACGCCATGATTGTGGGTCGCTTGTTTGAACGGCTTATGGCGGCGGGTGTGGTGATTATCACGACATCCAACAGGGTGCCGGATGATCTGTATAAGAACGGGCTGAACCGTGCATTGTTCGTGCCCTTCATCGAGATGATCAAGTCGCGCATGATCGTGTATGAACTGGAATCGGAAACCGATTACCGCCAGCACAGGCTTGCGGGCGCGCAGGTCTATTTCAGCCCCGCCGATGCGCAGGCGCGCAGCCAGATGACGCAGATATGGGACGAGTTGACCGGACATGACGCTGGCCAACCCCTGCGGCTGGCCGTCAAGGGACGTGAGGTGGTAATCCCGCAGGTGCATAACGGGGTGGGTCGTGCCGGTTTCTGGGATCTTTGCGGCCAACCTTTGGGGGCAGCGGATTATCTGGCCATTGCGGGCGCATTGCGGGTGTTGATGCTGGATGACATCCCTTATCTATCGGCGGCGAATTACAACGAGGCCAAGCGCTTTGTCACGCTGATCGATACCCTTTACGAGGCGGGCGTGCGGCTTATCGCCTCTGCTGCGGCGCAACCCGAACAGCTATACCGCGAAGGAACAGGATCATTCGAGTTTGAGCGCACCGCCAGCCGCCTGCGCGAAATGCAAGGCGCGGATTGGGGGGCGGACTGACCGGTCAGGGGGAACGATCCCGCCCCCCATCGAAGGGGGCAGGATCGTGGGCGCGCCTTACGCGCCCGTCCCCGCCGCCGGTGTTGCGCGCAACCGCGCCACGGCCCAGCGGGCGGCTTCGGCAACTGTGGCGTCCGGGTCGTTGCAAAGCGCCTGTGCCGCAGGCAGCAAGCGGGGGGCGTCGGAATTGCCGATGGCATACAGAACATTGCGCACAAAGCGGTTGCGCCCGATCCGTTTGACGGGCGAGCCTGAAAACATGGCCCGAAAGGCCGCATCGTCCAGACCCGCCAGCGCCGGCAGATCCGGTGCGATCAGACCGTCGCGTGCCGCGTATTTCACCTCGGACGCGGATTTCGCGAATTTGTTCCAAGGGCATACCGCAAGGCAATCATCACAGCCGTAAATGCGGTTCCCCAGTTTTGCGCGCAGTTCCAGCGGGACGGGGCCGTGATGTTCAATCGTCAGGTAGGAAATGCAGCGGCGCGCATCCAGTTGAAAGGGCGCGGGAAAGGCATCGGTGGGGCAGATATCCAGACAGGCGCGGCATGACCCGCAGTTTTCGCGTGCCTGCGTGTCAGGGGGCAAACCCAGTGTGGTGAATATGGACCCAAGGAAAAACCAGTTCCCCAGATCGCGCGACAGCAGATTCGTATGCTTGCCCTGCCAGCCAAGCCCGGCGGCAGCGGCCAGCGGCTTTTCCATGACCGGGGCTGTGTCCACGAACACCTTGATTTCACCGCCTGCATGTTCAATCAGCCAGCGGCCCAGCCGTTTTAGGCGTTTTTTGACAACATCATGGTAATCGCGCCCCAGTGCATAGGCAGAAATGACGCCCCTGTCGCGCAATTCCAGCAGATCAAGCGGGTTGTAATCGGGGGTATAGCTTTCGGCCAGCATGATGACGGACCGTGCCGCAGGCCATAAGGCTGCCGGATTGCCGCGCCATTCCATCCGCTCGGCCATCCAGCCCATCTGGCCATGACGCCCCAGATCCACGAAATCCGCCAGCCGTGACGGGGCGGCGGGAATGGCGTCAGGCGTTGTGATGGCACAGGTGGAAAAGCCTGTTTCCCGCGCCATTGTCTGGATTTCGGATTTCAGTTTAGCGGACATATGCCCCACATGGGCCAATTTGCCCTAGAAATCCAGATCCGCGTAATGTGCAGGGGGTGGAAAGCCCGGCAACTGGTCGGCCAGCAGCGTGCGGAAGGCAGGGCGCGATTTCAGTTTCG
The DNA here is from genome assembly GCF_051859525.1 of Roseinatronobacter sp. Classification (NCBI taxonomy): domain Bacteria; kingdom Pseudomonadati; phylum Pseudomonadota; class Alphaproteobacteria; order Rhodobacterales; family Paracoccaceae; genus Roseinatronobacter; species Roseinatronobacter sp. The sequence goes on from NZ_JBHYFM010000012.1 coordinate 64,351, forward strand.
CATACCATTCATGCACCAGCGCAGAACGCTGCCAGTCCACATCACTGATGTAGTCCAGACAGGACAGGTGCGCCGCAGCCGTAAAGTCGGCCAACGACATGTCATTTCCGGCCAGCCAGCGGCGCTGGCCCAGAAGCCAGTCCATGTAATCCAGATGAAACTTGATCTTGGCCGATCCTGTCTTGATGGCCTGCGAATCCGGATAGCCGCGTTTCATGATCTTCTTGTTCACGCGTTCATACAGCAGATTTGCCGTCACCTCGGCGTGGAACTTGTCGTCGAACCATGTGCACAGGCGGCGCACTTCATAGCGCGCCTCGGGGGATTGGGGCATCAAGGGGGGCTGTGGCACCAGATCCTCGATATATTCGCAAATGGCGTGGCTTTCGGTCAACAGCTTGCCGTCATAGCGCAGCACAGGCACCTTACCCGCAGGATTGCGGCGCATGAACTCGGCGCTGGGTTCCCAGTAGCGTTCCTCGATCAGTTCCACCTCTATGCGTTTTTCAGCAAGGGTCAGGCGCAATTTGCGACAAAACGGGGAAAGCGGGACGTGATACAGGCGTGCCATGGATATAATTATGCCTTCTGTCGGGGTTTTCCCTTCTGTAGCCGCGCGGGCGGCAGAAGTTCAACCGCTTATACAATCGGCGCGGCCATCCTGGGCAATGGTTGCCGCCCCGTCCATGATGGACGCCGTGCGCCTGCGCAGGAAATCGCTGGGATTGGCGGCATTGCGGGTTTTGGGCGCGGGCAGCACCGCGGCAAGGCGGGCGGCCTGCGTGGGCGTCAGATTGGCGGCAGGGACACGGAAGTAATGCTGGGCTGCGGCTTCGACGCCGAAAACCCCTTCGTCGAATTCGGCGACATTCAGATAAATTTCAAGAATGCGTGATTTCGGCCAAAGCCCCTCGATCAGCAGGGTGAAGCCCGATTCCAGTGCTTTGCGCGACCAGTCGCGGCCATGCCACAAAAACACATTCTTCGCAGTTTGCTGCGACAGGGTGGAGGCCCCGCGCGTGCTGCCTGCTGCGATGACCTTGCGGATTTCGGCCATGTCGAACCCCCAATGCAGGCAGAAATTCGCATCCTCGGCGGCGATGACCGACCGCGCCATGACAGGCGCGATACGGTCCATCGGCACCCATTCGCGCTGGATTTCGCCAAGGCGGCGGTGTTCCTGAAAGATGTAGATGCCGCCGGGCGGGGGGATGACGCGGTACAGCAGCACCCACACCACCGCGACAGCAAACGCAACCGCCAGCCCGCGCAGCAGCCACCAACGCACACGGCGCAGCAGATGCGCCATGCCCATCAATGCCCCGTTCGCGGCATTGCGCGGTCGTGCCTTGGCGGATTTCTTTTTTGCGGATCGTCGGGCCATGATGTCAGATACTCATGACTGGTATGGCCGGTCAATCATCACAATGCTTAACGCGACAACCCCGCCGCAAGCGACGGTTGGTCAAGCGATGCAAAGCCGTAGTGGCGCAGCCAGCGCAGGTCGGATTCGAAGAATGCGCGCAAATCCGGTATGCCGTATTTCAGCATGGCAATCCGGTCTATCCCAAGGCCGAAGGCGAAGCCCTGCCATTCATTGGGGTCAATACCGCCAGCCTGCAACACTTTGGGGTGGACCATGCCAGAGCCAAGGATTTCCAGCCAGTCCTTGCCTTCGCCAATCTTCAGCTGGCCGCCTTCCCATGAACAGCGAATGTCCACTTCGGCTGAGGGTTCGGTGAACGGGAAGTGGCTGGCGCGGAAACGCAGTTCCACCTCGTCCACCTCGAAAAACGCGCGGCAGAATTCTTCCAGCGTCCATTTCAGTTGGGCCATGGAAATGTCGCGGTCAATGGCCAGCCCTTCGACCTGATGGAACATGGGCGTATGGGTCTGGTCCATGTCCATGCGGTACACACGCCCCGGCGCGATCACGCGGATCGGTGCGCCCTGATCCTGCATCGCGCGGATCTGCACAGGGCTGGTATGGGTGCGCAACACATGGGGCGGGCGGGTGTCGCCCTCTGCACGGTGCAGATAGAACGTGTCCATTTCCTGTCGGGACGGGTGTTCGGGGGCGATGTTCAGCGCGTCGAAATTATACCAGTCGGATTCGATCTGCGGCCCTTCGGCCACGGCAAAGCCCATATCGGCAAAGATTGCGGTCAGTTCATCCATGACCTGAGAGATGGGGTGAATGGTGCCCATCGGGCGCGGACGGCTTGCCAGCGTGACATCCAGCCATTCCGATTTCAGGCGTGCATCAAGGGCCGCATCTTCCAGCGCGGATTTGCGCGCTTTCAGCGCGACATCCACTTCGGTTTTCAATGCGTTCAGCGCTGGGCCTGCACTCTGGCGTTCTTCGGCGCTCATCTGGCCCAGCTCGCGCATTTTCAGGCTGATTTCGCCCTTTTTGCCCAAGGCCGCCAGACGCACAGATTCCAGCGCGTCCGCATCAGGGGCTGCGCCGATCTGTTCCAGATATTTGCCGCGAAGCGTTGCGATTGCGTCCATGACATGCCCTTTTGCGCCGTTATGCGTTGCCTGTCGGCATAGTGTGCCACGCGCGCGAATGCAAGGCAGGCCCGCACGCGTGGACCGGCATTACAGTTCCAACAATTGCGCCGCGATGGTGAAATAGATCAGGACGCCCAGCACATCGGCGATCGATGTCACCAACGGGCCGGATGCCGCGGCAGGGTCGCGGTCGATCTTGGCAAAGATGAAGGGCAGGCACATCCCGATCAAGGCCCCCATCAACACGATTGTCACCATGGCCGACGCCACAACCAGCGCGATTTCCGGCCCGCCCCGCCATATGCCGATCAACGACACGGCCAGTGCCATTGTCACGCCAAGCCCCAGCGCGATAAGTGTTTCGCGCGCCAGCAACCGCCCGAAATCGGCAGGGCGCACATCGCCCGTGGCCAGCGCGCGCACCATCAGTGTTGCCGATTGCGTCCCCGCATTCCCGCCCGATGCAATCAGCAGCGGCAGGAAGAACAGCAGCGACAGATGCGCGGCGATTGTATCCTCGAAATAGGCAATGCCCGCCCCGGAGAAGATATTGCCGAAGACCAGCAGCACCAGCCAGAAGATGCGCGCGCGATACAGCGCAGCAATCGTGGCCTCTGCAACCGACATATCCAGCGGTTGCACGATAGACCCTTTGTGAAAATCCTCGGTGACTTCTTCTTCCGACACGTCCATCGCGTCATCAGCGGTCACAATACCCACCAGCCGGTCGTTTTCGTCCAGAACCGGCAGCGCCAGCAGGTCATAGCGTGCAATCAGGCGCGCGGCTTCTTCCTGTTCTTCATTGACGCGCACGAAAACAGGTTCGGTGTCCATTATCTCGGACACGCGCTGGCGGGGCCGTGCTGTTAGGATGTCGCGCAGGCTGACAACGCCCAGCAATTCGCGCGCCGCACCTATGATATAGGCATAATAGATCGTTTCGGCATCGATAGCTTGCGTGCGCAGCGCCTCGATCGCCTGACTGGATGTCATTTCAGGGGTCACGACGGCGTAGTCGGATGTCATGACCGACCCGACCGTCCATTCCTCGTAAGAGGCGAGGCGGCGCAAATCCTCGCGCTCGGCCTTGGACAGGGCAGGCAGAATGGCTTCCTGCGCTTCCTCGTCCAGTTGCTTGAACAAATCCGCGCGTTCGTCATGGCTCATGGCCGTCATCAACGCCACGAAGTCGGTCTTGCGAATGCGCGTTGCGACACTGACCTGCGATGACGGGCGCAAATATCCGATAAGCTCGGCCTGATCATGCAGCGGCAGCAGGCTTAGCACTGCCAGATCACTGGCCTCGTCCAGTTCCTCGATCAGGGCGGCGGTATCTGCCAGTTCCAGCGTTTCAAGAAACTGGCGGATTTCGTCGGTCCGGTCCTCTTTCAGCAATCTGGAGATTTCAATGGCAATCAGCGCGGCATCAATACCCGCATTCTCTGCATCCGGATCAAAGCGATATTCCGAAAGTGGTGTTTGAATTGTCATTTTGACCCCTTCGCGTAAAAACACGGCGGGGCAGCAGGCCGGGGTCAGCCCCGGATGGCAGCCCGCGCCCTGCGCGGTGATATGTCAGCCCGAGGGCCGCTTTTTTGTTTCGGGCGCATGATTTGCGCCCGCCTAGAACTGCCGTCCATTTTGGTCCCGATTGGTTGCGTCAACGAAGCCGCTGACATGGCTGATTTAGGCCCAAGCCGCGTGCTTGTCAAACCCGGACAGCGCGTCACGCCATCCGGGGTGGTGTGGGGGGGCTCCGTCAGATGCTCAGACAGATATACTTCATTTCAAGGAAATCATCGATACCGTGGCGCGACCCTTCGCGCCCGAGCCCCGATTGTTTGACACCGCCAAACGGCGCAACCTCGGTCGAGATGATGCCGGTATTGACGCCCACAATCCCGTATTCCAGCGCTTCCTGAACCCGCGTGATGCGGCCCATGTCGCGGGCATAGAAATAGCACGCCAGTCCAAAGATCGTATCATTGGCCAGCGCGATTGCCTCCTCCTCGGTTTCGAACTTGAACAGCGCCGCCAGCGGGCCGAAGGTTTCTTCCTGCGCCACCTTCATGGATTGGGTAACGCCCGTCGCAACTGTCGGCTGGAAAAACGTGCCGCCCAATTCATGACGCTGGCCGCCGGTTACAATCGTGCCGCCATTGTCCAGCACGTCGCGAATGTGGTCTTCAACCTTCTCGACCGCGGCCTCGTTGATCAGTGGCCCTGCGGACACGCCGTCGTTCATGCCATCGCCCACTTCCAGCTTGGACACGGCGTCGGCCAGTTTTTCGGCAAATGCATCATAAACGCCCGCCTGCACATAGATCCGGTTCGCGCAGACGCAGGTTTGGCCGTTATTGCGGAATTTCGACATCATGGCCCCTTCGACCGCCTTGTCCAGATCCGCGTCGTCAAACACGATGAAAGGCGCGTTGCCGCCCAGTTCCATGGAACATTTCATAACCTGATCGGCGGCCTGCTGCAGCAGGATACGCCCCACCCCGGTCGAGCCTGTGAAGGTCAGCTTGCGCACAATGGGGTTCTCGCAAAACTCCTTGCCAATATCCGACGCGCGGCTGGACGGAATGACGGACAGCAACCCCTTGGGGACGCCCGCGCGTTCGGCCAACACCGCCATGGACAGCGCTGAAAGCGGCGTTTCCGCAGCTGGCCGCGCAACGAATCCGCACCCGACGGCCAAGGCAGGCGCGACCTTGCGCGCGATCATCGCGTTGGGAAAATTCCATGGCGTGATGGATGCTGCAACCCCAATGGGCTGGCGCAGCACCGTGATGCGTTTGTCGGGCTGGTGGCCGGGGATTGTCTCGCCATAGACGCGCTTGGCTTCCTCGCCGAACCATTCAATGAAACTGGCGCCATAGGCAATTTCGCCGCGCGCCTCGGCCAAGGGTTTGCCCATTTCCGCAGTCAGGATCAGCGCCAGATCTTCCTGATTTTCCATCATCAGGTCGAACCATTTCCGCATTATACTTGCACGTTCCTTGCCGGTTCGCGCAGCCCAGTCATGGCGCGCCCGATCTGCTGCGGCAATCGCGCGTGCAGTTTCCGCACGCCCAAGGTCGGCGACCCGCGCAATGATGGTATCGCGCGCGGGGTTGCGCACATCGAAACGCGCGCCGTCATCAGCGTCAACCCATTCCCCGCCAACGAAGGCGCGGGTTTCCAGTAGTGACGGGTCGCGCAGCATGTCTGCAAGTTCTGTGGTTGTGTCTGTCATGTTTTCTCAACCTTTCTGGTATGGCGTCATGGTTTCAAATACCGTCAGTGCGCAATCTTCGTGCTGATGCAAGAATCTGCGTTAAAGTAATATTCTTTTAAACAGATTGCGACACTGTGCTGGGTGATCGGGTTGCGTGGTGGAATGTCGGGTGTTTCGGGTGCGCGACCCCAAGCAGGTGTGGATGAATGTGTGCAAAAGACTGCTCCGGTGCAACAGGCGATGTCTTGACTGAACGCGCCTATGCTGAATTGGTTGCGCATTATGCACCCGATGGCGTGATCATCAGTGGACCGGACCGGTTGACGCTGTGGGTTAATCCTGCATTTACAACGCAAACCGGATACGCGATTGCCGATCTGCGTGACAAAATGGCCGTCGATGTGCTGCGCGGGCCAGAAACCGACCGGAAGATCCTGCAACATATTGATATTGCGTGCAGTCGCCGACGTGAAATCCAGACGGAGGTGCAGCTTCATGCCCGTGACGGGCGCGTATTCTGGGTAGAGTTGAAGATCACGCCGGTGTTCGATGCAGCAGGTGTGCATACACATTTCATCTCTCATATGCATGACATTACGGAACGCAAGAAGCTGGAACACCAGAATGACGAAATGCGCCAGGCCGAGGAGTTGCGCCAGTCTGAACGGCAGCTTCTGGCGCTGACCAGTGAATGGCTGTATTCCGCGAAATCATTTGACGAATTGCTGATGGTCGTCCAGCGCGCCATGCATACCCTGATCCCCGAAGCGGACGGGGCACTGTATATTTACGGCGCATCGCGCAGCACGCTGGATCTGGCGACAAGCTGGGGCAGCGTGCCGGAATTTCCGCCCCATATCCTGCCGGATGAATGCTGGGCGCTGCGGCGGGGGCGGGCCTATGCCTATGGGTTGAAACCCATCCAGTTCACCTGCGATCATGTCTCGAAACCCGACACCCCCTATTTCTGCCTGCCGATCATCGCGCATGGGGAAACGATCGGGCTGCTGCACATCATCTTTGACGGGTTCGAGGAAAACGGCCTGATGCGCCATATGCGCGATGATGTGCTGCGCAACCGGTGGGATGTATCGCTGATCTGTGCGGAACAGATCAGCCTTGCCATTGCCAATGTCCGGTTGCGGCAGGAACTGCATGACAAATCCATGCGCGATGCGCTGACGGGGTTGTGGAACCGGCGCTGGTTCATGGAACGCGCCTTGCGTGAATTTGCCAGCGCGGAACCGCAGGGCAACGGGGTTGGCCTGATCATGCTGGATGTGGATCATTTCAAGGCGTTCAATGACCGGTTTGGCCATGACGCGGGCGATCTGGTCCTGCGCGAGGTGGGCGCGATCCTGACGCGTGTGGCCAGTGACAGGATACACCCCTGCCGTTTAGGGGGCGAGGAATTTGTCCTGCTGTGTCCCGATATGTCCGTGGCCGATGTCGCGGCGCTGGCCTGCCGGATCCGCGGTGCATTGCAGGCGCTGCGCCTGAGTGTTGCGGGCACGGAACTGCCGCAGGTGACTGCTTCGGCGGGGGTTGCCAGCTTCCCCGATCATGGCCGCAGTGTTGAGGATGTGCTGAAAGCGGCTGATCAGGCGCTGTATCTGGCCAAGGATCAGGGGCGCAACTGCACTGTTACGGCCGAAAACGCGCCGCCGCCCCCCGCGCGTTAACGACGCGCGCCGAATATGGCGGAGCCGACGCGCACATGGGTTGCGCCATGGGCGATTGCGACCTCGAAATCATCGCTCATGCCCATGGACAGGGCGCGAAGGCCGTTGCGCGTGGCCATTTCTGCCAGTGCCTTGAAATGCGGGGCGGGGTCGTCCTGCACGGGCGGGATGCACATCAACCCGATCACGGGCAGGTCCAGCGCGCGGCATTCGGCAATAAAACTGTCGGCATCAGCGGGCAGGATACCGGCCTTCTGGGGTTCCGCACCTGTATTGACCTGCACGAACAATTCGGGGCACTGGCCCAGTTCCTGCGCCAGCCGCGCGAGGGTGCGGGCCAGTTTGGGGCGGTCCAGCGAATGGATGGCCTGAAACAATTCCATCGCGGCGCGGGCCTTGTTGCTTTGCAGCGGGCCCAGCAGATGCACATCCACGGGGCCGAATTCCGCGCGCCAGTCGGGCCATTTGTCGCCCGCTTCCTGCACGCGGTTTTCGCCGAACAGGCGGTGACCGGCGCGCAGCACGGGCAAAACGCGGTCATGGGGTTGTTCCTTGGACACGGCAATCAGGTGCACGGATCCGTCGGGCCGGCCATGGGTGGCGGTGGCGCGGGCAATGCGGGTGGTAATGTCGGTCAGGGACATGGGCGCGCCTTCGTGTCAGTTGCCAAAGAAAACATGCTGGCCGCGCGGGCGGTTGGTGTCGCGGTCCACATCAAAGCTGATGCCATAGCGTAAGCCGCCATCGGTCTGGCCCTGAAACTGGAACCGGACGCGTGCGCGGCTGACGAATTGCGCGCGGCTGATGGCGTCGTCGTCGCGCGCGGGGCGGTCGGTCCAGATGATGCCCATGCGCGCATCGCCGGAAATTTGCAGGCCGGGGTTTTCGCGCCAGTCGCGGTGTTGGGCGGGGGCGGGCGTGGCCAGTGCGGTGATGGCCAGCGCCAGTGTTATGAGGGGGGTGGCCCGCATTCAGCGGTTGCCAAGGCGGCGCACATCATGGCCCGCACCCATGAACACGCCGCCCACGCCGTCAAACACGGCGGAGGTGGTTTCGCACCCTGATAACAGGATCGCGCCCAGCACTGCGGCGACCAGCGCGGGGTGTTTGCTGCGTTTTGTGGGGGGAACTGCCTGTTCATGCCCTATCATGCTGCCCTACCTTTTGCGGTTATGATTGCGCGCAGTATAGCAGAGGGGGCGGGGGGAGTTGAACAGAAAAGCGTGAGAAATAAGAAAGAGCGGGCAAATGCCCGCTCTTCCCAGTAACTTTTGACCGGTTAGGATCAGAAGCTGAATGTCAGACCCAGGTCTGCGCGGGATACGCTGGACAGACCCAGATTGCTGTTCGAACCTTGGCGGGTGATACCGCCAGCAAGCGCGGCACCGCCACCCAGATTGTAGCTTGCGCCGATGCCGTAATCGGTGGTCACGAAACCACGAACTGCGAATGCGGTGACTGTGGTTGCGTCGAAGTTGCCTTCAACCGACAGACCGTATTGTGTGCGACGCAGACCGTTGTCTGGCTCGCCCAGTGCGGAACCCAAGTTCCCACCCATACGACCGGCAAAGCCTTTGACCTTGAACTGGTCCATTTGGTATTCCAGCGATGCAATGGTGTGCTTAGCGCTGAAGCTACCTGATTCACCGGTAGTC